>WAON01000169.1 GCA_015521265.1 Desulfurococcales archaeon | reverse complement strand
GTTCTTTTAATAAGAATTGATTCTTTGGTTCAACTAGCTGTTTAGAGCCGACTAGTACTTTTTGATTATTATCATTTATATAGTATAATCTCAGAGTTGTATTAAGTGTTTCAGGAGGGTTAAGCTGTACTACTATAGTATATGGGGGTTTATCATAACCCTCGACAACAGCGTTTTTTACAAGACCTATCTTGACAAGTTTATCGATGTATTTCCCCATACCCGCATATTCTAGTAGGGATTCTACCGCTGGTCCAATATATAGTCTGTACTTGAACACCATGGTATCGTGTGGTTTAATAATAAATTTACCCATTTCAAGCCTGATCGTTAGTGAAGGTTTTACGCCGTTTACACCTAAACCATTGATCTCGAACCATACTGCATAAGTATGCTTTATAGTGGTACCCAATGGTATTAGTATTATTGATTCCCCGTAGTCTTCGTAATCATCTGGTCCCGAGAATAGTGCTATGAATGTAATGCTTGCATTAGCTACGTCGGGTTTTCCACCATTTACTCCCCATGATGAGAAGTATTTGTGGTAAATTATTGTTCCATTCGTTAATCCGTATACTTGATAATCGTCATCAGGGTCTCCTCCGAAACGGGATGATAGTGTTAAGCCGAATGATACTGGTCTAAGCCATTGTTTTGATAGGTCGAAGGTTACTGGTTTATCTTCATGGTTAATGAAGCTATAGACCAGGTCTACATAGGGCTTGTTTCGGTGGAAGATTATATATTTTGAAAGTGATACCCGATGCATGCTAACCGGATATGATACTGTTATAGTCTCCGTGTAGACAGTGTTATTAACTATGCTTGGATTAACCGGTTGATTAACGGAGTAACCGGGCCACCAGTCACTGGGGACGTTTTCGCCTGGGAAGACTGCGGGTGGAATTATATCTACCATTAGATCATTTAATACCATGCCTCTACCCATATAGATGCTACTACTAATATTCACACCTATGGGGTTGAAGAAAGCTGATCTTATACATGCTCCGTTATCTTTGTCTAAAACCAGTGTTAATGGGTATCCTTTAATAGTATAGCCTCTACCCTGCGAGTATAGGATGATAGGAGATAGCATTGTTACTAAAAATATCACTAGTATTATTAAGGTTGATCCCTTCATAAACGCCACCTTTATACTTTAATAGTAATGTTGGGTTCACCGTCTTGTTCCAATTTTATTATACTATTCATCTCAACTATATACATGAGCCCGGTGAAATATTTAACTGATAAAGGTGTAGGCTTTGAATGTTAAGGAATACAAGAATAGGATTAGGAAGAGGGTTTGGGACTTACTCGAGAAAAATAACGTAGCGAGGTTTCCTAGACCAGTTTATGGTAGGATCCCTAATTTTGAGGGAGTAGATGCTGCGGCGTTGAGGATTACTAAGCTTGAAGAATGGATTAATGCCCGGGTTGTAAAGTTTAACCCGGATAGTCCTCAGAAGCCTCTCCGCAGGCTGGCCTTATTGTCTGGAAAGATCATTGTTATGGCTACTCCCCGTCTCCGCGAGGGCTTCCTACTAGTTGATCCTAGGAGTATTCCGCCTGGGAAGATTAGTTATGCTTCGAGTATTCGTGGGGCTTTCATATATGGTAGGAGGATCGGGCTAAGGGAAATACCCCCCGTAGACCTTATTGTTACCGGTTGTGTAGCAGTTGATAAACGGGGGGCTAGGCTGGGTAAGGGTGGTGGTTATGCTGAGCTCGAATATGCTATTCTTAGGGAGCTCGGATTAGTTAGTGATGATACCCCTATAGTAACAACGATCCATGACTTACAGCTTGTAGACTATATACCGCTAGAGCCCCATGATTTAACGGTTGATGTAGCTGCTACTCCTACAAGGCTATTAGTTTTTAAAGGTGTTAAGCAGAGGCCTAAGGGGATTATATGGGAGCTTTTGGGTGAAAAAGCGAGGCTTAAGGTTTTCGAAGAGCTTAGGAGGATTAAGGGTATTGGTTAGAGTCCACCGATCTCCTCCATGTCTTCGCTGAGCTCCATTAATGCATAGTACTTCCAGTACTTCTTATAGAGCCTCCTAAACTTTATCCCATCCCATACGCCTATTGCATATATTATTAGTGAAGGCCATATCAGTAGGAATAAGAATAACCAGTCGTCTAGCGGTACCGGTTTAGGAGCTGATACACCGGATATCATCATTGATATCATAGGTGTGAACCTGTTAATATTCCATATGATCAATGAAAGCATTAACCATGCCGTAGCAAAGTTCATAGCGGTGTAATGGTTGGGGCCAACCATTAACCCGGGTACACGTTTCTTCTGGAGCGGTGGGAATAATACACTACCCATAAATCCTAGTTGATCCTCTATAACATGCATCCACCAGCCAAGCATTGCCGCAATGGACAGCTCAACCCAGTGAGGGTAACCTACTAGTAGGAGTAGGCCGGCTAGTATTAGGGCCGCTATTGCTCCACCGGTAAAGCTATGACTCCATCCGCGGTGCCATGGTATGAATACTTCTTCTACAACTTCTCTACCATTGGGTAGTTTCGTCCTCCTATAGCCTATTTCGGGCCCGTTGAAGGCGTCTATTACTGTGGGCCTGGGGTATAGTTTTACGAAGGGGTGTTTCGTCATTGCCTCCCCTACTTTCCTGTATTCGGGCGTGTCTGTTCCTCTTATCGGTATTCCTCCCGTAGTAACTATTGGGCCCATGTATACTTTTATTGACCTATTAGGTGAATCATAGTGTATTAGGAACCTCCTGTAAACGTCTCCCGGTAGCCTTATATTGTATACTTTCGTAACAATCAGCTTGTTCTCCTCATATGCTCTATCTATTGCATCTGCGATTTTAGAAGCTATTAATTGTGGATGGGGGGCGTCGGCGGCTACAAACCTTAACCCCGTACTTGGATCGCCTATCTTGTATCCCGGTATAAACATTTTGATTCCGGGCTTTATTTCTCCATAAATATTCTTCAGTCTCTGATAGTCCTCCCTGATAGCTTCTACTTTCACTCTCCCAGTTCCATCGTTTACTGTGAACACGATCCTATCCTCAGCTTCTTCATCAATAGACTCTACTATGCCCCTGATAGCTATGAGTTGGTAGTCTTCATATTCTCCAAGCTCCTTGATCCTAACTGTTTTTGGAGCTACCTTAGTCTTTGGATCAATTGGTGCTGGATCGATCTCTACATGCCTCGGAAACAACCACTTCTTAAACTTGAAGTCTAGGAAGTCGGGTAGGTAGCCGAAGACTCCTGTAATTATTGGTATGAGTATGCCGAGCCTGAGATCGCTTAGGAGTACGGGGAAGAATGTAGCCATTGCGGCTCCGGATAAGTAATGTATCCATCCACGCATATCCTCTCACCTCTCAGAATCCGGGGGTTAAGTGTAATAGGTGTAGTAGTATCTGGGTGTTCCCCGTCATTGATATAGCTATGGGGAAAATTATTCCTCCGAGACAGTAGCTTCTACGAGTGTTGAATACTACTGCTGTGAAACCAATTAATGTTGCAATAAATAATGTAAGAACGCCCTCCCATCCGGCTAGCAAGTATGATACTAGTATTAAAAGCCCCGCCACAATTATAGATGCCCTTATATAGTTTTGCCCCGTAATGATCCTTGATATAATTTTTGAAAGATATACTACGCTGAGAAGCGATATACCTGCTGCAAGGAGTATTACCCCGCCAGCATAGTAGAATTCTGTCCATGTCTTTGGTATATATATCGATGAAACAAACTGTGCTCCAAACCCTCTTCTAAGCGTAGTAGTTGGTATAAATAATAGGAAGAAGGCACCAACATAATAGAGTACACGGTTAGCACCCTGGCTGACGATGAAAGTGTCATCGCCTCTAGTACTAACCATGTGCCCCGCTACTAGTGCCCCCATACCACCAGTTATTACTGGGAAGAAAGCAGCTATTGATCCGCCGAAGGCTCCGCTAATAGTACCGTTAACTATGTTGTAAGGACTGGCTTCAACTTTGTCCTCCGTCCTCTGCTTTGGAACAATTATCCTCGAGAAAATATTCTGTAGAACCCAGGGCATTCCGAAGAACCCTATAAACATCGGCGTTAATCTTACATATGCAAACTCTGCCGGGACAACGCCGGTATTCATGATTATGAAGCCCAGGAGGCCTGCTGAGAAGAATACTATTATCCCCCCAATATTCTGCGTCCATGCAACCGCTAGTCTTTTCCAGGGATTCTTCTCTCGATCACCCATTTTCTGCCATTCACTCATAAACATGAATACTACTATGAGTATTAGGAACCATACTACGTAGGGTACTAGTAGGTTGTATAGTGGTGATATAATGTATGGTACAACGGTTAACCCCAGTGTTACGAGTATTATTGTTCCACCGATTGCTCCCAGCGTTACTAGCCATAATGCTTCATGACCCCTACCAAGCACTAGGTATCTCTGTGTTGGGAATAGCATGAATACGAAGGATTCATCTGCTACACTCATATACACGGTCTGTATCGCTGATAAGTATACGAATGATACCAGTGCTCCCAGGGCGAAGTAGGGGAATGCTTCGATAGGCATAATAGTGTATACTGGAGCTACAACTGTGATCAAAGCTATTATGTTGTAGATGTGGAATCCCGGTATCCATGATAACCCGACGCCGACCGCTATTCCAAGGAAGCTCCACATGATCACGGATAGTGGGTCGAGCACTATCTAGTCACCCCCTCCCCTGTTCCGGATTAATCCCTACCCTGTCCATTCATAGTCCCCCGGCTGTATCCCATTTGCTGAGTATACGTATATTGTTGGGTGCAGTCCTTCATAGAATAGTATGCCTGCAACCGTGATCTTCTCGCCTGGCTTTAGCAATTGCTTCTTATCCGTTGAGAGCGTTACGGATGGATCTATTTTTACAGTTATAACCCCTGTCCCATCATTAATCTTCAGGGTATTTCCAGATACTTCTGTTACTTCTCCCTTAACAGCTATTATCTGCCCTATTAGTTCACGGTTTACCTCCTTCACTTGTTTTAGCTGTGTAGGGCTTCCCTGGTATAGGCTTATGTCTACTGCTTGTATGTACCTGTTCTTCCTGCCGGATACTTTCCCTGTTATTACTAGTTCTGATCCGGATGCTCCGTGGAATGGGTTTATCTTCTTCAACTGATCTACTGATACGTATACGTCTATGCTACCCGTTGAGTCGTGTACTTTTAACACATACCATCCAGCACTCATAGTTATCTTATCAAGGTATGCATCTATGATCACTTCTTCTCCGAGCTTATTAACAGCTTCAGATATCGGAGTTATTACATGAACAGGCTTATACTTAGGGGGCTCGGGTAAGCTGTAACCATAACCTGGAGGGATCTCGTTAGCAGGCATTACTCCTTCAGACGAATAAACTACTATCTCTAATTGATCCATATACGTCGTCAAGTAACCGGCAACTATAACCCTACTACCATTAGTCCTTACTAACTCACGAAGATCCGGCTCTAGATAGTTATAAGCAGAGCTCGGCATGAAGACTGCAATCTTGTATTCTGGGTGTTCAGGGTCGGCTAGCTGGAACTTGTATACGCTACCTACGCTGGTAACACCGTGGTAGTAATCGCAGATTGGGCATCCATAGGATTGTGGTGCTCCACCACTTGTTGGTGTTGTTATTACTGTACCGTTTAACGCTACCATGTACCCGATCATATCGTTCGTTACCTGTGATGGGGTCATTAAGGGTGCAGGCCTTTTCTCCGTTATGTTGAAGTTTACAACTGCTATTGATGAATCATTGCATACTGCTCCAATAATTGATGCTCTACTACCAGTACCTACTTCGAAGGGGTTGAATTCTTCCTTGAACTGACTTGACTGGAATATTGCTGTTGTATGGTATGTGTCATCATATATTTCTACGAAGTAATTCCCGCTATTCTTATCATAGGATATTTGTCCAATCCATACATTGTTAATAGATACAAATTTCCCGACGTACTCCTCGTTATTGAATACTATCTGGTCTAGGGTAACAGAGCCAGCTACTTCCGTTGATACCTGGATATCGCTGAGCCTGTTAATTATTAATTCGGGCATGGTTCGGTAGAGGTGTACCACGCCCCTGATCTTGACTTCTGCACCTATTACCAGCTTCTTCAGTATTTCGTCATACTTAGGGTTAGGGTGTAGCTCCCCTGTCTTAGGATCTAATTCTCCATTTACATATTTTAGATAGTTTGGTAATACCACCGTGATCGTGTCGAGCCCGGTGTTCACGTTTATAAGGTATAATCCGCTACTAGTTTTTCTAACGCTCACTATTGAGCCGTTTATTTCAACGTATTCTCCAACCATATCAGTAGAGATCGATGCTACCGGTTTAGGCTTCTGCATATCATATATGTGTATGATTTTCAGAGTGTCTAGTGATTGAACTATTCCATAAGTATACGACTCCAGTACTCTTATCTGGAGCTCTGCTTTTACATGGTCTCCAACACCTGGTACCTTACCCATTGCTAATGCTTTCCTTGCAAGTGGATCGTATATTCTTGCACTAATACTCCCAGTTCCATCATTGATCGTGAAGTATACTGCAAACCTACCCTGATTATCTATCCTTACACTAGGAGTCTGTGATATATTACCCTCCACGACTACTACAGCGTAGTTATAGAGGTAGTTACCGTAAATGTCCTGGATGGAAGCATATATTGCCGGCGAGGCAGTCGCTAAATAGTAGACTACGAGTAATCCTAGGATCACGAAAACTACTGATAATAGCTTAAACCTTGTTAGATCTATTTTCTTAAGCGGCTTTATACCGTGGTAGTAGAGGTCGTATTCAATATTTAATAGTGGAAACTTCTTCAATTCTTCCTCCGGGCGCTTATCCTTATCTCCATCATTCTTACGGGACATATTAATCACCCAGAGCTTAAACCAAGTGGATATTAACGAGTGAAACCCGTTTATAACACGTGGTATCCCCTGCTGGGGCGGAACATTAAACCTATGATTTAACGGGGTATATATATGTATATTCGGGGGTTATATGTATGGATTACTATAAACTACTCGAGTCATCCCGGAAACTAGTTAATGATACACTCGGGGAAGTACTGGGTGAAGCCGGGAGGGAGGCTAAAGGGTTAAACGAGTACCTTGGCGACCTAGCTTATATTACGAGCGACTACACGTTAAGGGGTGGTAAACGCCTCCGGGCCTTCCTAGTACTAGTCGGATACTGGTCTAGGAGTTGGGGTAGCGGAAGCCTCGACAGGATCCGATACGTTATGGCGGGTGTTGAATTCCTCCAGAGCTACCTGCTTGCACACGATGACGTTATGGATAGGGATACTGTTAGGCGCGGTGGGCCAACGGTTCATGTATGGTTTGAAGATAAGTGCCGGGAAAAAGGCTTGATCGGTGACTGCGCACACTACGGTATATCACAAGCTATTACCGCTGGAGACTACCTTGAGGCCCTAGCAGTACACTCCTTCACCCGCTCCGGCTTAAGGGGAGGATTCCTCGATAAACTATTATGGACTTATTCAAGGGGGCTACGCCTAGTAGCTTACGGCCAGTTCCTAGACGTTCTCATAGCCCATAAGCCTTTAAAGCAGGTTAGGGAAGAGGATGTCTACATGATCCATAAATTGAAGACTGCATCCTACACCGTCGAGCTACCATTGCACTTGGGATTAATAGCATCCGAATATAATGGTGATAGGCTCTTCAAGGATTTATCGAGCTATGCTATACCTGCTGGTATAGCGTTTCAGTTAAAAGATGATATACTAGGACTCTACGGAGACCCCAGGATTACTGGTAAATCTGTTGGAAGCGATGTCAAGGAGAAGAAGAAAACACTCCTAGTAGTAAAGGCTTATAATAATGCTTCAAGTGATGATAGGAGGTTTCTCGAGGAAATATATGATCATAGGAAGCCGGAGGATATTAGTGATGAAGACGTTTATAGGGTTCAAGAAATTGTTCGAAGCACTGGTAGTCTAGACTATAATCTGGCTAAGATGGAGGAGCTTCGGAGGGAGGCTGTGGAGGCTCTCAACGCTTCGGAGGAGTTGTCTAGCGAAGCTCGAGGAGTGCTTGAATGGCTTCTAGAACTATTCATTAAGAGGGAAAAATAAGGTTGGGTTAAGCTGGTTCTCCAAGCATTTTCTTTAACTCCTTAATCCTCTCCTCAACGCTCTTAATCTCTTCTTGAAGCTCCCTGAGATCCTCTTCTAGCAGCTTCTTATAGGCTTCAAGCATTCTCAATTCTTCCTCTGGATTCATTGGTGGTACAGGGTATGTTGGCGGGTATTGGGGGATTGGCGCTGGTGGTTGTGGTATTGTCTGCTGTGTTTGTTGCTGCTGTACTTGCTGCTGGTAAGGCTGTTGGGGAGCCCATTGCGGATACTGTAATGGTGCAGGTGCTGGTGGTAGTGGTGGAGGCGGGTAGCGCCTAATCATTTTCAAATACCAGTAGTATGGGTTGCTCATAGCAGGCTCACCATGGATTTATTATGATTAAATGCTTAATAGTAGTATGGATAATAGTACCAGCCCCACCAGCTCCAAGGCCCAGCCCAGTACCATGGGTACCAGTGTCTCCACGGATAAACCCATGGATTATACGGGTAATAGTATGATGCCCAGTATGGTAGCAGGTATCTCCAGCACCATCCGCGCCCGAATACCCATCCGGGCCTCATCCATGGCGGTAGGTGGCTCCATGGACCGTTTCCGGGCCAGGGCCCTCTCCAGCCCCATCTCCAACCCATACCTCTCAACCCCTCGAAGCACTTGTTTCTGTGCATATGCTAATATTTATTGGGAGTTATATACTTTACCTGTTATAGGTTTATGTGCATAATCTAGTAATTACTTAATCGGGTGTGAAGTATTGATGCGTAGGCGTAGGTGGAGGGGTAGGCCTAAGAAGCCCCGCATTATTTATTTTGAAGCACCCTCACCAATAACATGGATCCCAATCATAAATGGGCTACCGGCTCAGAAAGCTCCACCCGTTGTTTTAGAAGCTGATGAATATACTGCCTACACGCTAGTTTATTACCATGGGCTTACACAGGATGAAGCTGCTGAGAAGATGGGAGTTTCCAGAGGCACTCTATGGAGGCTCCTAGATAATGCACGCCGGAAGATCGGTTATGCACTGGAAAACCTAGCCCCAATAATCATAAATCCACCGCAGACAAGCACTGGTTGATTAATGGTAGTTGAAATGACTAGGCGTAGGGGAGAGATTGAGGAGTGGGTTAAACGGGTATTCTATGGTGGTGAGAGGGATAAGTATGTGATCTATGTTAGGTGGAGGGAGGAGGGCGTGGAAGAGCTGATACCTATACCTTGTAGTATGATAACGGATGTCCGCAGAGGCTACATCGTAGTGGGGGAGGCTATGATACCCTTCCACAGGGTTGAGGAGATCAGGGATACTAGTGGTAGATTACTCTTTAAGAGGAAGAAGAGGAAAAATATTGAAAAATAAAAGCATGTTACGCTTTTCTTTAGATCCAGCCGCGTAGCTTCATAGCGCGTACTACGCGGTCGATAGCTATTGCGTAGGCTGCTGCACGCATCGGGTGATCGCTGAACCTCTTCTGCCATTCATCGTAGACTCTGTGGAAGTTCCTAGTCATGATGTGGTCTAGCCTGTTTAGTGCTTCTTCATCTGTTAGCCAGCATCCCATACGGTTGTGGCTCCACTCGATCCAGCTCATCGTTACTCCTCCAGCGTTTGCTAGTATGTCTGGTACAATTATTACTCCCTTCTTGAAGAGTATCTCCTCGGCTTCGGGTGTTGTTGGGCCGTTTGCACCCTCACTTATAACCTTCGCCTTAATCCTGTCCGCGTTCTTCTTTGTTATTACGTTCTCGGTTGCTGCCGGTATTAATATGTCTACTGGTAGTTCTAGTAGTTCCTCATTGCTTATGATCTTAACGTTGCCTTTCTTATAGTTGGTTACCTTCCCCGTTTCGGTTTTCACCTTCATGGCTTCCTCGACATCGATCCCGTTGGGGTCATAGATTGCCCCGCTACGATCGCTTACAGCTACTACTATCGCACCCCACTCCTTCATGTACTTAGCCGCGTACTGTCCAACGTTTCCAAACCCCTGTATAGCAACAGTCTTACCCTCAACTCCACCTATCCACCTCTTAGCTGCTTCACGCGCTGTTAACGCGGTACCATATCCAGTAGAAACAGTCCTAGCGTGTAGCCCGCCCAGCTCTACTGGTTTAGCAGTTACTACTCCCCAAGCATTATAGCCAACGATCTTACTGTACTCGTCGAAATACCAAGCCATCGTCTGCGGATTAGTATAAACATCCGGCGCCGGTATATCCACATCAGGCCCAACATCCTTAGCAATAGCAGCAAAATACTTCCTACTCAACTCCTCAAGCTCCCGCTGACTCAACTCCTTCGGATTAACACGGATTCCACCTTTTCCTCCGCCGTAAGGTATTCCGGCGAGGCTGTTTTTCCAGGTCATCCACATTGATAGTGCTACTACTTCTCCGGGTGTTACGTCTTCCCTGTATCTTACGCCTCCCTTGTATGGTCCTAGTGCTGAGTTGTGCTGGCTCCTCCAGCCCAGGTATACTTCGATTTTCCCATTATCTCTCCTAAGGGGTATCTTAACCTGTACAAGCTTCTCGGGGTGTCTGAGTACTTCAACTATTTCATCTGGTAATCCTAGGAGTGCGGCTGCTTCCTTTAACTGTTTTACAGCCATTTGATAGGTTGGGTCGTTTTCATATAATACTGCGAGTGAATTCATGCTTGTCACCTAACTTTATCTGTTCCATGATTAAGTATGTTGTGTTAGCATATATATACTCTTTGGTTAAGTATATACGGTTAAAACATGTATTGGTGGGAATAATGTGGATATATAAGATATAATAGGTATATATATTTATGCGTTCGGCATATACTTATACCTATACATCTATCATCAGCGACTTATTCATTATGACGGAATGGATACAGAGGACATTAGATGATTGAAAAACTCGAATCCACAGTACTGGATATCAAAAAACTAGCTCTAGAAGTAAGCCTTTTATACCCTTTTTCTCAACATTCACAGATTCCACTAATTTACAATAACACCATAATATAAGGCTTACATATAAAACTGGTTAGTAATAATAGAGACATGTTTAATACTTAGGCCTTTATACTTATCTTACACTACATGAGTCATTTTATCTATGAGGATTACTAGGCTGTCTTTAACTATGTTATGGATTTTGGGGGTGTTATTGAATGAGAAGGATATTGCTTAGATATTCATATGCTTTGGTCTTACTATTACTAATTGTTTCGTCTCTTCACCAATTGCCTGTACTTGGTAATTTTAGAATTAATGGTTATGTCGAAGTATACTTTATGCCTATTGATGCTTCTAGAGCTATTCATAGGATAATAGAGCTGATAAATAATGCGCATAGCTACGTATATCTTGCATCTTTTATCCTAGATGAGAAAGGGATTGTTGATTCATTAATTAATGCTTCTAAACGTGGTCTCGACGTTAGGGTTGTGAGTGACTCGGATACTATGCGAGATTACCAGCAGGTTCTCCATCGATTAGAGGATAGTGGTATTAGTGTAAGACTTGATAATAGGGCTGGGGATTATATGCATGATAAATTCATCGTTATAGACGATGAGATCGTAGTTACGGGATCAACTAATTACCGGGATAGGAGTTTTTATGGTAATAATAACGATTTAGTTATAATACATAGTCAACAGGTAGCTCTTAATTATAAGGCTGAATTCCTCGAGATGTATCGTGGAGTATTCGGTGGTGGGGAGAGGACTCTACACCCCGTATCGAGGATTAACGGGTTAGTCGTGGAGGATTATTTTAGTCCTGAAGACCATGTTGCTTCAAGGATTGAATCCTATATTGAACGTGCTAATAAATCAATACTTGTCGCCGCATACGTGTTTACGAATAATAGGTTAGCTAATGCACTCGTTAATGCTGCTTCCCGTGGTGTATTGGTTTACCTCGTTGTTGAAAGTTATAGCTTGGAGACCGTTTCTTCGATGAAGAGCTTAGTAGACTATATGTCTAGGAACGGTATCCATGTTTACCCAGATATTAACCCATATACTATGCATTGCAAGTTTTTCATTATAGATGACAAGGTCGTGATTACTGGTAGCTATAATCCAACATATCATGCCGAATATAGGAATGATGAAAACATCATCATAATTCATTCTAGAAGAATCGCGGAGTGGTATAAATGGTATTATTTAAATTATCTATTGCCGAATGGTACCCGCCTCATCGTTAAAGTTTTTGATAATTCGGGTAAACCGGTTAGTGGAGCCGTTGTGAATGCGTTAGATATTGATACTAGTGGTAAAAGTTCTGCAGTAACGAATTCGTCTGGAGTAGCAGTAATAACAATACCTAGTATGAGGCCCGGGCACCGTGTGAAAGTCACTGTAAGTGTTAATGGTTTCCTCGGAGGCGGTGGTTCATCTACTGTTATTGTTAAACTAGGTCCTAATAACGTATCTGTTACTGTTGAAAGATATAACATGCGGATCCTTACCTTTATAGTAGGAGTTATAGTCTTAGTTATCGGAGTCTTTACTGTTGAGAAGTTATACTATGCATTTAAGAGGAGGAGTTAGAAGCCTCTTATAATTAGTGTCTCCGCAGACTCCTCGAGTGTCTTAAACATTTTATTAGTACTCGTTTTTATTAGTGGTGGATATGTTTTCGGCCTAGGGATTTTCTCGCCTGGTTTAAGGGCTCCGCGACTTATAAGTTCTCTTTCTATTAATGTTTTAATGGATTCATCAGCGAGTACGCTGTGGTATATCGTGGATAGACTATGCTTCATCATCTCCGGTATATGCGATTCATCCCTTTCCTCGTGTATGTGGGGGTTTCGTGGTTCTATCTGGTAGATCTCTAATCCCTTCTCGTATACTTCCCTGAATTGTGGTGGTGTCTTTATACCAGTGTATTCTTCCAGCATGTATACTATCTGGTAGGGCTCTATACTGAACCCTGATGAGTATCCTATCCTGTCTACTAGTTCTAGGGTCATAGCGTGTTCTCCGGCATTACTAGTTTTTATAATGTCCGTTTCGAACTTCGTAATCCTAGCTACCAGGAGGTTCATGAACTTATTAGTTATTTCTGAAACCCTGCCCCTCCTCCTGAAGTAGAATCTCTTACCTACGAATTTCGTCTTATAGGGCCATTTAATCCTAACCATTGTGTACGGAGATTTCGACATGTAGAATCCTGCAGCATAAATATTTACGTACTCGTTTACTGCTCCCGGGATATAGTTATCGCTGTCGATGAATCCAACATATTTTCTCCCGAGATACTTGGATATGAGTAAGCCTAAAACCATTCCCTCGCCTTTACCGTTCCTAACTATTCCATCCTCACCTAGTAGGTATGGGTATCCGGCTTCAGTTAATGCATCGCTCCAAGCAAGATCTCTCTGATGGATCATTAGGAAGGGCCTATGAGTTAATCGGTAGAATTGGAAAACTGTGTCAAGCTCGATCCTATACCTATCTATCGGCTCCCTCCTACTATTAGAAACAATAACTAGTAAAGCATCATGGGGTATACCGCTAAGTACCCCCTCTAGAACCTTCGGGTTCTCATCCTTCACTGGTATAATAATTGTCATATCAGAAATTATCTCTTCCAGATCTACGCTACTAATATTAATTGTTCCGGGAACATCTCCTTTAACACCACTACTCTTCCCACCGCTCAGCTCGAGTACTTTCTGTAATTCATAGATTTTCAGTGCTCCAAGCCTTTCCATGTATTTCGGCATCTCAATCCTCATCATTAACCACCTGGATCAAAGATATTGGTTCGCCTAGTTCAATAATATATTTGTAACCCACCATTAAGATTATTCGTTAAATAAGGATAATAGATTCCCCAGGGTTTCCGGGTGGTTGATGATGGTTGTTATCATAACTGATCTAGACGGGTGCTTACTGGATCCTTCTAATTATGATTATAGAGAAGCTATCCCAGTTATAAGGGAGGTTTTAAAGATTGGTGTTAACCTTGTTTTTAACTCTAGTAAGAGCAGGGCTGAGCAGGAGTACTTTAGAGAGAAGTGGGGTCTTAATAATATTTTTGTAACGGAGAACGGGGCAGCCGTATATATTCCATCAGGTAATGGTTACGAGATAATAATTAACGGTATTAGTAGAAGGGTTATCGAGGATAGGATTAGGGATATTATTGAGAGAACTAGGAATAGGCTTCTATGGCTTAGAGACATGGATCCCGTAAAGTTCTCCCAGATCATGAATTATCCATTAGAAGTTTCAAAGCTTGCTCTAGTCCGAGAGTATTCAACCCTCTTCCACCCATTACATCGAGACCCTAGCTTCATTGAAAGGATTGTTTATGATATTCGGAGCCGCGGTTTCAACGTGCAAACCGGGTCGGGGAGGGTATACCTAGTTACTGGTATGCATGATAAAGGTGTTGCAACTAGGCAGTTGAGGGAAAGGTTTAGGGGAGAAGTATTTATCGGTGTAGGGGATGGATTAAACGACTTACCAATGCTTTTGGAAACTGATTACAGTATCGTGCTTGGTCATCGAGAATTATTCGAGAGGTTGCGCAGCGTCAAATCCGTGGATAACATTGTTTTTATCGATAGTAGGGGTCCTAAAGCCTGGCTGGAGAGCGTAAAGATTGTTCTGAAAAGGATTTAGGCCCCTCCCCTCATCCCCATCAACCCATACGGGTGTTATCGGGGGAGGAACCCACCCCGGCTCTAACCGATTATATGTTAATGGATGTGCTATAAATTTGCGAATTTGTAAAAAATATTGTTTTAACCTGGGAGTAGCCCTTCTTCTTCTAGTCTATCCGCTACCCATTTAAGACCTAGTTCTTCTAGTTTAGCTCTCGTCGGCCTACCCTTGATCCATCCGCGTAGCTTGTAGTATTCTGGGAGCATTTCATGTAGTCTTACCACGTGTCCCTTGCTCGGCCCTTCAGGCATTGGTTCTTCGAGTAGTCTCTTGGGCAGTGTATCATATTCCTCACCGTCTCCGAAGCTTAAGACGTTGAAGGCTCTCTCAGCATTGTATATTCTTTCTCCAACAGTGTGTACTTCTTCCTTCGTAAAGTCCCAGCCTGTTACGGCTGCTATTATATCAGCGTATTCCTGGTCCCAGATTGCGAAGCTACTGAATTTACACACGACCATTGAGTCGATTACTCCGAATACGTCTTGGAACTCTTTAACTAGTGCTGCCTTGCCCTCTGTCTTAAACCTGTCTACTAGCATTGGTACTCCTAGTACTTCCGGCGAGATCATATAGGCTCTAAGATGACAGCCTCCACGATTACTCGTTGCATATGCTAATCCGTGTCCCTGTGCTCCGCGCGGATCATAGGCTGGTAGTTCTTGTTTCCTAACAGTCATGGATACTTCTGGTGCTCCATACTTGTTTGCAAGCCTCCAGGAGCCCTCTGCTAGATCATCTCCTATACCGCTCCTATACGCTGTCCTCCATGTGAGTTCTACTATTGCATCTGGTGATCCCCACTCTACTCTTAGACCCCTCAGCTTCTCCTTGGGTATCTTGCCTAACTCTACCAGCTCCATTAGTGCACCGATCGTGTTGCCCATGGTGATCGTGTCTAGTCCTAGCTGGTTGCATAGATTGTTTGCCTTAATAATAGCTTCCAAGTTATCTGTTCCCGTCTGTGCACCGAAAGCCCAGATTGTCTCATATTCTGGGCCCCCGCCTTCAGCTGAGAAGGGTGATTTACCAACCCTGCTATACCTTGCACATGTGATCATACAGCCCCAGCATGATTCCTCGATACTCTTCTTCTTATCAAGGTATTTCTCCGCTAGTGTCTCACCACTAATCTTCTCCGCACCCTCGAATACTCCTGTGCGGAAGTTCCTCGTCGGGAACAGGCCAGCTTTGTTAATAATATTTACTAGGATCGCTGTTCCAAGCTTCGGCAATCCCTCAGCGGTTACCGGGTTTGTACGGTGCTTCATAGCAATATTCTTCACTACCTCCCGGAACTTCTCGGGGTTGCCTATAGGGGGCTTCATGTGCCCCCTAACTGCTATTGCTTTCAGTTTCTTACTACCAAGTACTGCTCCATGACCTCCCCTACCGGCTGCTCTCGATTTATCATTTATAATCGCGGCGAATCTCACAAGGTTCTCTCCAGCCGGTCCTATAGCTGCAACTTTTATCTTTGAAGCCTCGTCCTTACCGATCTCCGGTGCTAGTTCTTCCTGTATCATCTCGGTAGTAGACCATATATCCTTACCCCATAAGTGGCTTGCATCTCTAAGCTCCGCTTTCCCATCATGTATCCATAGATAAACGGGTTTCTCACTTACATCTTCGACTATTATATAGTCGAATCCAGCGAATTTCAGTTCGGGACCGAATTTTCCACCGCTCTGGCTATCGTGGACCGTGTCTGTGAGCGGTGACTTCGTTACGCTACACCATCGGCCGGATTCTGCTACGCCTGCGATACCGGTTACGGGGCCCGTCATTATGAATATTTTATTCCTCGGTCCTAGGGGGTCGGCTTTAGGATCTATTTCCTTTAGTGCTAAATATACTCCAAGCCCTCTACCGCCAATCCATTTCCTAAGGATTGATTCGGGGGGTAGTGGTTCAATCGTTAGTTTTCCCGTCCAAAGATTCACTCTAAGGACTCGGCCCATATATCCTCCGGGCAAGTCTTACATCTCCACAAGCCTATACGTTTATATATT
>WAON01000168.1 GCA_015521265.1 Desulfurococcales archaeon | reverse complement strand
TATATACGTATACCTACAATACTTACCTAGCCATACACGAATATATATTGGTGAGAAAGTAGTGGAGCTATACTGGCTATTGATCGGTGGGGCAGCGGCTTTCCTGGTAGCATGGATTAACGGTGCTAACAATGCAGCTAATGCTATAGGGACAGCTGTTGGATCAAGGGCGTTAAATGTTAAACAAGCACTATGGTTCGCGGCATTATTCGATTTCACCGGTGCAATAATATTTGGGAGGTTTGTTTCTAAAACACTCCTTAAGGGGATTGTTGATACTAGCCAGATAGGATCAGCCTATATCATCATTGTAGGAATGATCTCTGCACTGTTCGCAACCGGTATATGGGTAATAATTGCAACACTACTCAAAATACCGATGAGCATAAGCCAAGCAATAGTTGGCGGAGTTACTGGTTTTGGATTAATGATTCTAGGCGTTGAAGGTGTTAACTGGGCTAAGATAATCGAGATAATTATTTCATGGCTAGTGCTACCATTCATGTCCGCGATAATAGCGATAGGATTATACTATTTGCTCGTAAAGCTGACGAGGGAGATAACCCGTGGAAACCTGATCATACTAGCACTAACACTATACACCCTAATGGTCTACACGACAGCCCTACTACTAGGGATCAAGACGTTGAAGATAAGCGATATAGCCTATGCACTACTGGAAAGCCTAGTATACACGATTATATTCCTAATACCCTTCACCGTGTACATATACTATAAAACACCCAGAGAACCCGGGGAAGCTAAGAAGTTTATGTTCCGCTTATTACTGATAGCTTCGGCTGCGGCAATGGCTTTCAGCCATGGAGCAAATGATGTAGCGAATAGCGCTGGGCCCCTAAGCGGCGTTATCTACGCAGTATTCTACAACTCCGTCCCTTCCAGGGTTACAATACCCGTCGAAGCCCTCGTGCTATCAGCTTTCGGAATAGCCAGCGGAATACTGATCTGGGGCTACAGCGTAGTAGAAACCATCGGGGAGAAAATAACACCACTCGGAATAGATACTGCTTTCATAGCACAATTCAGTGGATCAATAGCAGTATTAATAGTTACCAGGATGGGGCTACCAGTGTCCACAACAGTATCGATCGTAGGAGCTGTCGCAGGCGTAGGACTAGCTCGTGGAGTGAGTAGTGTTAACCTGAAACTACTAGCAAAGATCATAACAGCCTGGTTTATAGGATTCCCATTCGTAGCCGGGCTTACCGCATTAATGCTGTTCTTCCTAGTCTAAACAACGAAGAAGCAAGTAATTCATCATCTAGAAAAGCGAGTATTTCCTAAACACTACCTACGCTTCCAGGCAACGATTAATGCTCTAAGGAAATCACTAGCATTTTGACAAGCATCAGTTGCTTCTTCTAAATCCCTATTATAATCGTGTAGGAGTATTGCTAGGGTTAACGGCTTGATCTCATCGCTATACTCTAAAAGCTTACCCCTATTCTCGAGGTTTACCATATCCGCTTCCTCCTCTAGCTCGTCGACATTATCGATCAATTCCTTAACATCACTATCACCCTCCAATACTCTACGGTATGCTTCAATAGTCTTACTAGCTGCTTCAACACTGATATTAACTAGTTTCTCCAAACCATCCCTGATAGCCTGCGGTATTTCTAGGTATGGGATTATTATTAGCTCCCTAGCAGCTTCCTTAAACCAGTCCGCTATATCATCTATCCTACCAATCATGTAGAATAATTGCTCCTTAACAGCTGGATCAATCCTTGCCTCCTCGAGGAGGTCGAAGATCTTCTTCTTAATCCTATCAGCTTCCTCCTCCTTCCTCATAGAATCCGATAACTTCTTACGGGCTTCCCCAACCCTTATCTCATCAAGTAGCTTTATAGCTGTCTTGAAATAATCGGTTGTCTCCTCGATCCTGTCAAGGTAATCCTTTAACAGCTCCAGTATTTTTTCCGGCAATACCTCGCTTAAAATACTCATAACCTTCCCCATGAATAATTAATGAGTGAAGGGAATAATTCTTTTTTCAAGGCCTGCTACTAGCTAGGCTCAATATTTTATCGGGTGTTGTAACCGTGAGTGTTGCAACCCTCCTCCTATGGTAGAGGCGGACGCTTCGAATATATACTACATAATCCGGATGAGTCAGTGATACAGGCCTATCGATCTTCTCGGCGATAACCCTTATAGCATCCAATGAGTGAGCAGGCATACGGGTCTCCCTCCAGTAAAGCCTACCCTTAAGGCTAACCCGGTAAGTCTTACCAGGGGGAATCTTCTCCTCTGCAAGCCTAGCAGCTTCCTCGGCAACCGTCTCGACATAGGGATCGGTTACTTTATCTATAGGTATAACGCGGTAGATAAGATTCAACTTATCCCTAACCCTACTAAGCTCCTCCACAACATGGTATGGATCATCAACCCTTAATAATAACACTGCAGTACCAGCATCAACTAGTTGGAAATCACCAATAAGATCCCTTAACAAGCTCAGCACAAACCTGTAATTCTCAGGTCCAGGCTCATGCGTAACCATCAAGTTAAACCTAACCATATTGCATCAACCACAATGCTACACGTATCCGAGACAATCAATAATACACGTTAATAACAGTATAATACGTTAATCCCCCATTCAAAAACCGGATAGAATCAATCCAGTTAAATACCAAAACACCCGATCACAATGAAACACGGTAAAAACCCGTATCTAGGCTGGTTAGAAATGTATATTGGACTATACGGGTTCGGAGCAATAAACCAGCTAGTAGCTAGGGAAGCTGTTAGGAGGGGTCATGAAGTAGTTGGAGCAGTAGATATCCGGCTAGACCTCCTAGGGAGGGATATTGGTGAAATAATAGGTCTCGGGGAGAAGCTGGGGGTTAAAGTATCAAAGGATCCAGAGTCTCTCCTCGAGGCTGACGTCGTAATACATGCTACGAGCAG
>WAON01000167.1 GCA_015521265.1 Desulfurococcales archaeon | reverse complement strand
GATTACAATAACACACAACGGTATAGCAATGATAAAAGAGTACAGGAACAGTTTAATACTACTATTCAACGACTCAGCGAAGACTAGGATAAATGGAACCAATTATCCATACATAAACATTATAGAATTCTACCAACGAGAATACCACGATTTCTTCCAAAAATACCGGTTGAAAACTACACGGGTAACAGAGATCAGACGAGGAAACAACTTGGTAATCATGCAGAATACTAGGGGTATACTGGGGGAGGAAAAGTATAGGATCGTTGGAGAATTAATAGTACCCGGCAATACTAGTCTATACAGCCTAGTATCAACACTAATGAACAGCAGGGCTGGGACGGGCTTCGTCTATAATAGGATGATCATACATCCAGATCATAGTGGTGCAGAAGCATATCCAAGAGTATTCTATGAGTACACATCAATAACCCCAGCAGAAACCGGTAATAGGCTTATCACGGAATTAATTAAGCTAGTAGAGGAGTATGATAAGACAAACCTATACAGCTACGTAAACCCGCTACCCTACATGGAGGCTTCGATAAAAATAATCAATAAATTAATGGAAAGCCTCATAACCTACACATACTCATCGAGCAGCGGCAGGCTAGTTATAACAATGCTTAATAATAATACCAGTGTTGAAAGCCTCGTTAACGAGATCACTGATTGGCTACGTAAATACTCATATAACAACTTAACAATTGCTAGGCTAATCTACCGTATCCACTATAATACAACCAATAGGACGGATTACATCGTAAAAATAGTAAACTATAATGAAGAACAAAACACTAGTTTACCGGTTCAACAAGTAATAATAGCTTTAACAGTAACCGCGGCGGGTTTAGCATCGATCTATTACTGGAAGATCAGGAAAAAGAGGGGGAAGGCTAGTCTCTGAGCAGTGCTACAAAAACACCCTTCTCAACCCCAAGACTTGAAGAAACCGGGCGGCACTTAGGTATTAAGAGGTGAAGAACTGGCCTGCCCAGATTCATCGTTGACAAGTACTCGTAGTGAGCCATACCCTTAGCAATTACGAGGTCCGAATCCCTAATAATCCTCCAAGCCTCCCCAGAGACGCCGGGCCAGTGTATTGAGGAGCAGTTACAGCCAGTGCTAATTATTTCATCAACGTATTCATCGATCCCTGCATAGTATGCATCGCTAATAGTTAGATCATTCTGAAACCCTGGATCATCCTTCACAATACCGACTACATAATTACCCATACCCCTAATCTCCTCTAGCAGTACTGTATCGTATACTGATTCACCAGCATTATCAAACAGCCATGCAATCCCTAAATCCCCCCTTATCAGTAGTTCGTAGACCTTCCTAGTATGATCTATTCCGAAGGGGGTCTTCAAAACGTATTCAAGCCCGAGGCTACGGGGAGCTTTATGGCCGTGTACACCTGTATCGAGGATGTTCCCAGCTATCGAGAGCCTGACAGCATAGTGGAACCGATCAAACCCATACAACCCCTCAATATATCTGCGGAAACCCTCAATACTGCTCCAAGCATCTAGTATTGATTCCCTTTTCAACTCCCGGTAGTAATCAGCTACCTCCGGAGCCTCACGGATAAGCCATTGAAATATCCCCGTTGCGATAATTGTTAACTCATCACTCTTCCTAAACCACTCAACAGCTTTCTCCAAAACCCTTAATTGAAGCTCAATACTTCGATCACGATCCATAACGCTGTTAATAACCTCTCCAAGCCTAACACTAACAATACACCTAACACACTCCCGATCAGGCCTCAACAATCATCACCAAGAAACACCTAGTATACAGTATACAGCGTTCTCAATACATCAATCAAGTAGTTTAAGAGTATTTATTGATTAGCTAAAACAGGATCAATACACTGGCTAGCAGGGAGCTTATAAGCATCGTCAAGCCAATATTTAACCCCGACAAATATACTATGAATGATAGACTCACTGAACACAGCATATACCCTGTTTATTCCTAGTTTAAAGGTGGCTGATGAATAGATGGATCAAGTAAAAAGAAATGCGGTGAAGGTGTTCTCTCAAGTATGAAGAGGGTTACATTCGATGATTACCTTGATTTTGTAAGGGAGAATAGTGAGGTAGTGATTGAAGGTAATATAATAGAGTTGAAGCCTATCATTATTAAAAGGCTTTATCCATCCCCAGAGGAATTAACCGATGTAACTACTACTGTTTGGAGCTTTAAAAAGCGTGGAGCATGGGCATCTCATCGGGGCAACTATAGGGGTAACTGGGCACCCCAGATACCTCGAGCACTCATACTAATGTATACTGAGCCGGGAGACACGGTTTTAGACCCAACGATCGGCAGTGGGACAACATGTATAGAGGCGAAGCTTCTCGGGAGGAACTGCATAGGCGTCGACATAAACTATAATGCGGTAATGCTAACACTCCACCGCCTCTACTGGTTGGAGAAATACCTCGAGGAGGAATCCTTGAAGAACGACTCCCCATCATGGATTAATGGGAAAATAGCAGGGGGGACTAGTGGGAACATAACGATCGAAGACGTTCTGAAGGCCCGGGTCGAAATATTTCATGGAGATGCTAGAAGCCTAGATAAGATAAATAGTGAAAGCATCGATCTCGTCGCAACGCATCCACCATACTTCAACATTATAAAATATGGTAAGAAAACGAAGACGCCGGGGGATTTATCGAGTACTAGGAAGCTTGAAGAATACCTTGCTATGATGTACCAAGTAACTAGTGAAGCCTACCGAGTACTAAAACCCGGAAAATACATGGGGCTCCTCGCCGGTGATACTAGGATCCGTAAACACTATGTCCCAATAACCCATTACATCCTCGAAATACTATTAAGAACAGGCTTCATCCTGAAGGAAGAAGTAATCAAGATCCAGCATAAAATGAAGACTACAAGGGAGAGGTGGGCTAGGCTTAAGGAGAGAGACTTCCTATTGATCTATCATGAAAAGCTCTTCATAGCTAGAAAACCAGGTTCTAGTAGTGAGTATGGGAAGTATAAGTATAGTAGTTATTTAAACCTAGGAGAGATCCTTTCTGAGGGAACTATCGATCAATAACCTATAGGTTTTCCTTCAGGGTGATCAGTGCTCCCGGGGTTTAAGGCTTGGCTTATGGCTCAGGGCTTTCCATAAACATTTAGGGCTCGGGTTGAAGGCTGGAACCTTTCTCTTATACTCCTCATAGGCTTCCCCGAACCTCTCCAGTGATTCCTTCTCATCTACTAATACAGCCATTAATAGTATCATTATGGTCTCGGCTGGGCCGATGATAAATGCATAGCCCTGATTAACGGTGACTAAGCCGATCGCTATGGGTGTTAGGCTTAGGTAGAAATGCATTGGATGCCTCATACAAGAATACGGTCCAACTGTTACAAGCCTATCCAGTTCCCCGAAGCTTTTATCAGGACTACTCTTACCGTAAACCCGGAGATACCTCCCCGTTACACCGGCAGCTCTACCAATAACAATCAATAACGCGATCCCGGCTACGAAACACGGTATTAAGGGGCAGGGCAGTAATAGGTAGTAGTTTATCACTAAACCTAAGAGATAACCACCAATAATCAATACGGCCCAGACTAGTACTCGGATACTATTAGGTATAACCATCAAGTACCCACCACGTTAGTCATCAATATTACCTTACACCTTTATAGTTATCAATTGTTTCCCCATGTGGATTAACAGGGTTAAATGCAGGTGTAATATTTGCTTATTGACAATATCGCTTTATACGTTGCTAAGAATGCTGGTAAGCGTAGGGTTAGAATTGTTGATTGCGGCTTCGGGATAAGGTATAGTTATGCTGTATTATCTATTGATGGAGTAGAATATGTAGGGGTTACTCATACACTGATAAATAATATGATCGGTAAAAAACCGTATAGCGGCCCGGTTAGAATCGATGAATTACCGAGTTATGTTTCTTCGATAAACCCATACTTGAAGCAGATCGGGCATTCAATAATCAACGCCTACAACCAGTACCTCCTCGAGAACGGTTTAACGGTTAAACCAGTGGGTGAAAGGGAAGTATTAAACCTCCTAGACCTCGAGGATAAGTTAACAGTGATTATCGGTGATCTCAGGCCTATCGTGGATTACTTAAGGGATAGGAAATATGAATTCTACGTCTTCGAATCAGCCCCGTGCAGGAGGGATATTGCATATCCTGAATTCTATTATTACCGAGTACTCCCCAGGGCAGACAACTTGATCATAACCGGCTCGACACTCACCAATGACAGCATCGATGAAATACTTAGATACAGGAAACCCGGCGCAGTAGCCGTGTTAATGGGGCCGTCAGCATCAGTACCGGCAGAATCATTGATCGGGCAGGGGATAGAAATGATCGCATCAACACATATACCGTCAGAGAAGACGTGGAGCGTTGTTAAAACAATTATTCGCGGCGGAGGAACAAGGCGGATCAAAGAACTGGGAGAGAAGTATATACAAATAGTTCCCGTAAAACCCGAATAGTTTAAAACAATTAACTAGGAATATTAATTAATAGAACGCTATTCTCGGCATAGGGGATGAATGAGTATGCCCTGTAAAAAGAGATCCTCCAAGAAGAAAACGAATAGTTCTAAAAAGAAATCTTCCAAGTAAGACTGGTTGATTGCTGGGGGTTAATGACGTGTATATCACAGGTTTTTTCATGGTTTAATTAATTAGGCATGTTGTTTTAACATGTAAATGTACAGGTGTTTTCCTTATTGTAGTGAGATTAGTGGTGTTTGTTATTGGGCAGTGATTATCCGGTTATTGTTAGGGATCTTGAAAAGGTTTATCCTGGTAATGTTCATGCTTTGAAGGGTATTAGTTTCAGTGTACGTCGTGGAGAAATATATGGTTTGATCGGGCCTAATGGTGCTGGTAAGACGACTACTCTAAGAATAATCGCTACAATACTCGAGCCTACCCGGGGCGATGCATTGGTTGAGGGTTACAGTGTCGTTGGGGAGCCGGATAGGGTTAGGAGGGTTATATCCTATCTGCCGGAGGATGCTGGTGCATACAAGTACTTGACTGGTCTCGAGTTCCTATACTTCATAGCTGGCTTTTACACTGATGATCAGGATAGGATGGATGAAATGGTCCGGGAAGCAGCGAGGATTAGCGGGCTCGGGGATAGGCTCCGGGATAAGATCAAGACTTATAGTAAGGGTATGCTCCGAAGACTACTGATCGCTAAGACCCTCATGGTTAACCCCAGAGTAGCAATACTAGACGAGCCCACCAGCGGCTTAGACGTTATTAATGCTACGAAGGTTAGGAGGACCATTAAGAAATACGCGGATGAAAGGGGGGTAACAGTACTTCTCAGCAGTCATAACATGCTGGAAGTAGAATACCTATGCGATAGGGTTGGAATAATACACGAGGGTAGGATCATAGCCGAGGGACCCCCAAGGAAACTAGTCGAGGAGTACAATGCAGAGAACCTCGAGGAAGTATTCACAAAACTCGTTGGGGAAGAAGTAGTCTAGAGAGAGGTGTTCCTGCCGTGAAGACTTTCAAGATCATACTCGTAAAGGAGCTTAAGAGCATGATAAGGGATCCAAAGATCATAATTGCAATGATCATAGTTCCGCTAATACTAACGGGGATAATGTATGCGGCAATGATAGGCTTCATGGGGCAGGTAGCTAGGGAGGCTGAGAAGAAGGGGGGAAGCCTAGTACTGGTAGACATGGATCACGGGAACTGGACTGGAACCGTAAAAGAACTATTAAAGATGAATGGGTACAGGTTGATCAATGCTTCAAGCCTCGATGAAGCATGGAGAATACTGGGATCAAGTAATGCGTTGGGAGCATTAGTTATACCGAAGGGTTTCAGCGAAAACCTATCCAGTATTAAACCAGCCCATATAAGTGTATACACAGTAATCCGGTCTATTAGTATACTCTCCTTTACAAGGTCTGGTAAGGTAATGGAAGCAGTTACAATACTATCCAAGAACCTAACACTAATAGTTACTACAAGGCATGGAGTACCCAAGGAGTTTGTGGAGAAACCAGTTGATGCTAGGCTAGCAATCCTGTTGAAGAATAAACTATTAGAGACTAGGGATGTAGAAGCCGTTATCGGTGGATTAATTACTACAGTCATAATAATACCAATCCTAGTAATGATCCTTTCCGGATTCATAGCGCAACTCTCTGCTACCAGCATGGCTGTGGAGAAGGAGGAGAAGATGCTTGAAACACTATTATCACTACCGCTCAGTAGGACGCAGCTTATAGCGGCGAAGATCACTGCTGCAGCGATCATAGGCTTCCTGGGAGTACTAGTCTACGGCGGATTATACATCTGGTTCTTTTCATCACTAACAACTGTTGGATCCAGTACTAGCACATCCGTAGTAACAGCAGGTATCTCAGCACTATACAGTATTATCGGGCCCTACACGATTACCGGGTTATTCATAGCCTTGATCGGCCTAGTACTATTCATACTGGGACTAGCAATACTCTTATCTCTATTCGTCGAAGACGTTCGATCAGCCCAGATCGTGTCCGGATACATCGTATTCCCACTAGCAATACTAGTATTCATAAGCATGTTCATAGACCCAGTCTCAATGGATCAGACAACTAGGCTAATAGTAGCGGCTATACCAATGATAAACGTGGGATTAATAATACCCTACGGGTTCATAGGGGATTATTCATCTATAATAGTAGCAGTTGCTTCAAGCCTAGTCTACGCTGGAATAGTGATATGGTTTACGGGGAGGGTAGTATCTACAGAGAAAGTATTCACTATGAGGCTATTCAAGAAGAAGTGGAGGCTCCGCCGCCGATAAAATTCTTCTTCGGGAACCGGTGCATTCCTCACTCCAAGCCCTTCTACTCCCGCGGAGGGGCTTGGTCGGGTGTCCTGGCCCTCCACATCTATTAATGAGTAGATTATTATTGGGTATTATTATTGTTCTTAGATTTCGCGTAGATACTTTAACGCGTTCTCCTTTCCTAGTAGGGCTAGTAATGGTGCTGCTCTCGGCCCGCTTGGTTTTCCTAGTAGTAGGCGGTAGAAGTTGTGGTATAGTTTCCGGCGCTCCCCGGGATCCATGTCCTTGGTAGCCTCGATCATTGCTTTCTTGATCTCTTCATCACTCCACTCCGATAACTCCTCGAGTAGTCTACGCATCCTCCTAAGAACAATTCTGTGTTCCTCGGGTATAGACTCTATGATCTCCCTGCTCGGGCCCGGTAGTAGTTTGAACTTCATATTCTCCGGTGCATACTTCTC
>WAON01000166.1 GCA_015521265.1 Desulfurococcales archaeon | reverse complement strand
TCCTTGGCTTCTTCTAGCAGGTCCTCAGCGGCCTCTGCGTATTCCCGGGCTTTATTCTTTGGGTCGAGGCCCTGGCTCAGAACCTCGACAAGGTACTCGTCAACACTGTAGCCCAGCTTTTCAGCCTCTTCCCGGATGCGCCGGGCGAGGCGGCCGCGAAGAATAACAACCTCGCCCAATCCACTACACCAAACATAGGATATAACCCTGCATAGTTATAAACGATGAGCATACGTGCAGTAGCAGAAAATAGTATTGCAATATAAGTGAACTGATAATGGCTATGAAGAAATACAATAGTAAAACAGTAGAGTGTAGAAGCAGAGTAATCTCCAACGAGAACTATTAGTTAAACCGCAGACACATGCATGTAACGCGCAGCTGCACAATATACTACATACGGTAAACGAAGACAATAGATAAGACCATTGAGAAACAGAATAGTTGACTCAAAGAGGAATCGGCGAGTGTAGTGGGCCCGCGGGGATTTGAACCCCGGACCTCCGCCGTGTCAGGGCGGCGTCCTAACCAGGCTAGACGACGGGCCCAAAAATACCCACTCTACCACCTTATTGAAATCCATTAGGAGAAATAAATCATTACCGGTAAAAACTCTTACTCCCCTATTTTTTACAACAAGAATAACACCCTAATACGGGAGAAGTGGTGGGCCCGGGGGGATTCGAACCCCCGGCCTACGGGTAGCTCCCGGCATTGATCCCTTTTCCAGACCTAAGTCATCCCTTCAATTGGTCCTCCTACCCGTAGCGGTCTGGAGCTTCGGCCAGCCCCTTCTCCCGCCAATTTTTTCTATGTATTTAGAAGGTCTTTTAAGCGTTTCCTATATTTTTCATCTACATGGTTATTTATGTATTCTTTTACTTGGAGCTTGTATGGTTTGAAGACTTGTATAAACTTTTCAGTATTGCTACCGAAGACCCTTAGATTATAAGTTGTTTTCTTATGTTTCGCGTCTCTTCTCGAGTCAATGTATAATGTGTAACCTATATGGTAATGGATTAGGGCTAGTTCAACAATACTCTTTATCGTAGTGCTTGATGTTGTTATCTTTACTTCTCTTCCATGCCCCTGTTTCCAGAATATTCCTCCCTCAGAATCGAAGAGTCCTTTTATGAAGTTTTTCAACACATCTCTATCATTTATTACTTCGTTGTAGAACCATGATAGTTTATCAGGCATTAATCGTTGATAATAAATTTGTTTTAGGAAGATAGTTACCGGTGAATTGTAAATGTAGAGTCTGTATTCAGGACTCCACTGCTTATTTTTCTTAATGTACTTCTTTATCCTAACCATGGATCCTGGGTGTATTTTTATTGTAAGTATCATGTAATGATGTAGTAGCTCCGGATATTTTGATGATATGTAAATGCTTCCAATAGTCTCCCTACTTCCATCACCTATATAGAAGCCTGCTAACTCCCATAGGTAATCCTCTCTATCAATTAAAGCGGCGGGAGAAGAGAGGGGCTGTCCGCCGCTCTGCCTGGCTGAGCTACGGGCCCACCATAGGTCATTGCTTTGTGCTCGTGTTGTTTATTGTGGTTGTTTGTGGGTTTTATTTGTTTCTTTTTTGTTTTATTGTTGTGGTAGCTGGTTTATTCCCCATAGTTTGTATTCTAGTTTTTCTTGTTTTTTCTCGAATAGTTTTTTGATTGCTTCTTCTCCGGTGTAGTCTAGTATTCCTCCCTTCGTGGTTTTTACTGCTAGTATGTCGTTGTTTACTGGGTCTATTATTATGTGTGAATCTATGTCTCCACCCCTTAGGCTGATCATTACGAGCCTATAACCAGTGATCCTGTCCTTGTTCTCCATTAATAGATTGTCTACTAGTTCCTTAGGCGATCCCGGCAATTGTATCTCGCCGCGCTTGATCAGCGATGATGATAATAGTAGCTGCGCGATCCACAATGGATCCTTCATCTTCTCCTCCAACAACCTACCACTAATCCCCAGGGGGGCCGGTTTCTCCGTAGCTTTCTCCTTAACAACAGGCTTCCCAGCCACTGGCTTAGGCTTCTCCTCAACCACTAGGGGTTTCTCAACAGGTTTAGCTTCTACGGTAGTCCTACTACTAGGTGGTGTTACTGCTGCTGGTTTAGCTGGTGGTGGAGTAATCCTCTTCAGCTTAATCTCCCGCTTAATATATTCTTCAAGCCTCTTGCCAAGATCGGCTAATAGGGCTTTAACGAGTCGTGGACGGGTAGACCTCGAAGTAGATAATATCTCTACCCGGCTGTGGGGGAACTCCTTCCTAACACTAATAACCATAGTATACTCGGAATCCCTACCAATACCAGAAACTTCTACAACATCCCCACCAGACCTCTTATAAGTAACGATCAATCTATCCTTAAACCTAGACAAACCCCTCCTAAAAGATAAATCAACAATAACACCCCTCTCAGTAACATCAACAACCCTAATATACGGAACACTCTTAAGGAAATCCAAGAAGCCCTTCTCCAACAACCCCAATACATCATCCGGCTCAGCAACAACTAGAAAACTATGCTTATGAGTAGTAATCGACACGGCTTCAAATACCCCTCACAAACCGCTAATACACAATTAACCACTGAAATAATACTAGACTACTCGAAAATATTAAGATAACCATAAACATATAAGTAATACTGCCGGGCTAAACCCCCGATGAAGAAGGAACCCGGGGAAAACCCGGATTAATACTGAAAGAATAGCCGGGATGCTGAATAGGCCCGCATGAGAGGGGGAAGGTTTTAAATCCTCTTCTTCCAGAGCTCCCTCATCTTCCTCCTCTTCTCGAGGAACGTCTCCCTCTCAATATACCTGTAAACCGTTCCATGCCGACGGCCTTCTATTAATAACTCTACAGCCTTCTTAGCTATATTAGCTGATTCGAAGTCTCCGATTATCGCGACATAGTGTTTGTATACCGAGATATAAGTGCCCGTCATTTCCTCGATAATCCTCCTAGCCTTCCCTCCCTCACCAATAATCCTACCCTTAACCCTCTGTATATGATTAGGCCTATCACCAACATACTGCTTCAAATCAATAACTAGTAACACCTGATCCTCATCCAGGAGGCGGAAAGCCCTCTCAGGGCTAAACCCGTAGGCGATAGCCCTGACAACGTCCCTAGCCTTCATAAGTTCTAAAGCGGTTGTCGCAGGAGTAGAGGGTTCGATCAATACCATACCGGTTGAGGAATCTACCGTGATCAACGTCCTAGTTCTACGCATAAGCTCCTCCTTAACCCGGCCATCCTCCCCGATCAATACACCTATACGGTCAGGTGGAACCTTCTCATATAAACGAGTAACACCCATACTGAGCCTGCCCTTCAAACCCCTCCCTTCTCCTCCGCTAGACACTCCTTATACACCTCCAGCAACTCCTCCGGCTCATAAACATTCTCCAACCCAGCTTCTTCATTGAAGAAACGGGTAATATTATATACGTCTCTCCTCAGGAAATCCCAAAAACCCGGATGCTCGGGTGGAACAGCTTGGCCCACATCAATGATTACAATATCTATGCCGGGTTTAACCATAATGTTATACTCCGATAAATCACCATGTACAAGGCCTCCCCGGCATACGATCTTCTCATTCTCCTCCAATACAAGATTATAGATCGTTTCTAGATCCTCCCTCGTAAGCTCCGGCAGTGCCTCTATTAGGAGAGGATACCTCCTATTATCCTCACCCATAAACTCCATGACTAACACGTTATTCATATATGTTACTGGTCGGGGGACTTTTACGCCGACACTATGCATTCTCCTAAGATTCCTATACTCTTTCCGTGTCCAAGCATATATTAAGCTACGGGTATCCCTGGGCTTAAAGCCTTCAAACCTCGGATCTCCAATAATGTATTTAAGTATGCCTTTCTTAAACATCGCAGTACTGGTAAAGTATATTTTAACAGCGTATCTCTCACCCCTCCATCCATAACCCAGGTAGACTCTGGCTTCTTTACCAGCACTAACTACTCCATTCATCCTCTTGATTACTCTACGCCTTATTAATGAATAGAGTGTGAGGACTGTACGGTGATCAAAAACTTCCTCAACAGTCTCGTATAAATCCCTATCCTTAACCCTTTTCTCCTCCCTGCGCCGAGGCAGGGGCTCGTAGTATTCATCCTCGATCATATATACTCACTTAGAGCCTCCAAGAACTCTCTAGGCAATACACCTTTCTCCAACAGCTTCGCTACCTCCTGCCTAGTATACCTGTGTAGTACTTCTCCACGGTTAGGAGAGAAGTCCCAAAGCCCTACAAGGACGATATCGCCTTCATTCATCCATACACGTCGACGCATCTTACCGGGAATCCTCACCTTACGATCAACACCGTCGAGACACTTAACAACTAGGTAGTCTCCACCCAGCAGCTTTATGACTCCACAAATAACAGTTCCCTCAGTTGGTAGGGGCGGCTCCTTACTCGATTCCTCACTTGCCCTCCTCTTTTTCTTCTTAGGCAATCCATAATTCACCTCAACTATTATTCTTTAACCATATAGACTTTATCCTTTATCCTAACACGCTTCACACGATCACCCTCATGTACTCCGCTTAGAGAGGGGGTTTTGGGATACTCTACAAATTCACCGCTGTCCTCTTCAACCATGTAAACACTAGATTTATCAACAGCTACAACCTCATACTCCTTCTCATAAACCATGTAGCCGGGCTTCTCTACTTCACCCCTCCAATAGTCATCGTATCTAAGCCTATGCTGGGATCCATCATCGAATAACTCCACGTTAAACCCGTGCTTATCCCTCTCCCTAACAACGCCGGGCTTCCCCCTAACCATTACTAGGTCTCCCACGCGTATATCCGGCAGTCTCACTGATAGCGTTGTTATACCATCCCATGAACCCTTACTCGGCCTGTAATGCGTTTGTTTAAAAGACTCGGTAACCTTAGCCCCGGCCTCCCTAGTTAGAATGGTTGATAATCTCCTAGCGGTTACACTGGATAAGAGTTTTACATCGATACCATGCTTATTCTCCTTAACTTCAACAATATCTTCAATAATACCAGGCTCGTTCAATGCTTTATTAATAATCCTCCTATCCTCCTCATCGAGCCTCCCCCTAACACTCCTGATCTGTACTAGGGCTTTGTGTGCTTTACCAGTAATCCGCAGACATCTAGGGCAAACCCTCTTCTCAATATTTAACACAATCCTCGAATCAACTACGGCAGGATATGAATCTGCTAGGAGAACGTGTAATTTAGCATCGACAGCGTACTGTGATTCATTTATCTTATAGATAGGGCTGGTAATTTCAGCATCTAATAGTTTTACTTCTCGGTTCAGCAGCTTACCGGACTCTTTGATCAATACTTTACGTATAACTTCACCCAGTGGTAGCGGGGGATACCATTCACCACGGTAATACCATGAACCACATCTTGGGCAGATTACGATGTTTAAAATAGGTGTTGAAGCGAATACTCCATGGTATTTAAGGTAGCATTGTGGGCATAAACCATTAATTAATGGTTCATCAGGCGGTACTAACCGGCCGCATCGTATACAGTACCTCTCCCGGGGCAAGCCAGGCTACCCCCTTAAAACGACGAATTGTGCATGGGGTATATTATTGATCTTTATAACTGCATCCTTGTGTATGAATCCATTATTGATCGCCGCTGAAACAATCCTCCTACCAACAATATTAGCGATATCAGCCCTTGATAACTCGTCTATGGCCCGATCAATACTCATTAACTCACCTTTATAGAAGTAGGGGGATACGTGGAACTTAATCCCCTTCTCCTCATCAACGATCACGCGATCGACAAGCTCAGCATCACAAATAGCAACGAGCAAATTACCCTCAACTTCATGCCTCTTAACATAAACCATTCCCAAACCAAGACTTAAACCCGGTTTACCCAGCACGGACAAATACACCTACAATCCTGCTCGTAAACAAAAACAATTATCCCGGTTAACCATCGTATCTATAACCCCTTAATTAAAATAAACCCGTACAAATCCAGGGAAAGTATGAGAACAAGGGTTTTAGAATGCTTCAAGCGTAGTTTCAGCACCGCATGCTTGACATTTTAATATGAATACCTTTCCAACCTTCTTTAACACTGTAAACCTGCTACCGCATGTTGGGCATATAACGTATTTCTTAACGAACATGTCGATCAACCTGTTAATAACGTGGGGGCCGAAACGGCCTTGAAGAATTAACTGTCCACTCTCACCTAGGAATGCTGGTGTGCCGAGTTCTTTCATGAAGTACCTCTGCATAATCTTCGGATCCCTATTTAGGTAGTCGGCTATCCTCGAGAAGTTCTGGATAATAGTCTTCCCACCCACAATAACAACATCGGCTTTAGGAATCTCGAAAGCCTCCTTCTTAACTGGTTTATGAGATAGTTTTGAATAAGCCCTCTCGAGTAATTCTTCATAACTATAATCCCTAACACTCCTAGCCATTCTATACTACACCTCCCGCGTAGAGATGTATTTACTTCTACATTGTAGATGTTTATATGGGATTATAACCCTATGTATCATAACTGGCCAACTATGATTCGGAAGGCTATACTTTATACTAGTGTATCTTCTAAAGATTTACGACTGGATGTAGTGTAACGAGTACTAGTATACACGGTGACTTGAAAGATGAGGGTTTACATTGAAACATATGGTTGTGCACTGAATAAGGGCGATGAATTCATTATGAAGACAGTTTTAACTAGGCGTGGACACGTTGTAGTTGATAGTATTGATGAAGCCGACGCCTTAGTGATTAATACTTGTACGGTTAGGTATGATACAGAGCTCCGAATGCTTGAAAGAATTAATAAGCTATACAAATACGCTGAGACTACTGGTAAAAAACTCGTAGTTGCAGGTTGTCTAGCTAAGGCTCAGCCGTATCAAGTACATAAGATTGCTCCGAGTGCTAGCCTAGTATCACCTCAAAACGTATCCCTCATATATAGAGTTGTAGAGTCTGATAAGCCGGTATACCTGCTTAGCGGTGAGAAGGATAGGAGGATTATAGGTAGATGGGTTGAGAAACACATAGCCTATATACCTATACAGGAAGGCTGCCTTGGAAACTGTAGTTTCTGCATAACAAAGCTTGCACGTAGAAAACTAGTAAGTTACCCTGTTAAACTAATCGTTGGAGCTGTAAAGGATGTGGTAGATCATGGTGCTGTTGAAGTAGAGTTGTCGGGGCAGGACACTGCATCCTATGGATTAGATCTTTATGGTAGGCAGGAACTGCCGAGATTGATCAGGGAGTTAGCGGGTATTGATGGAAACTATATGATTAGGATAGGTATGATGAACCCCGATACGCTCCTACCAATAATGGATGAATTAATCGAAGCAATTAGGGAGAACTCGAGAATTTATAGGTTCCTGCACATACCATTACAGAGCGGAAGTGATCGCGTCTTAAAAATCATGAATCGCAAATATAGCGTGGATACTTATAGGAGTATAGTTAAAGAATTGAGACGCAAGATTCCGGGTGTGAGCATTGCAACAGATATAATTGTCGGACACCCTGGCGAGGAAGAAGAGGATTTTGAGGAAACTCTACGTGTTATTAGGGAATTAAGGTTTGAAAGAGTACACGTTGCAGCATATAGTATACGTCCAAACACGTATTCCGCCCGCCTCCCCCAGGTATCGACGAAGATTAAAAAGGAGAGGATGAAGAGAATTTTGAGTGTTATAGAGGAGGTTGGGTTAAGTGTTCACCGTAAATATGTTGGTTCGAGTATTGAAGTCTTATTGACGGAGTATGGGAAGGATTGGATTGGGAGGACGTATAACTATATTCCAGTAATAATTGAGGATAGTAATGGGTTAAACTATGGTGATAGGATCACTGTATATGTTTATGATGCAACATTCTATGATCTACGTGGATCGATCATTGCTACCTATAACTAGCATCAACGAATTCTATAATCGGATTATACTTGGATAGGGATTTATTTATCGAGTTCGCTAGTTTTAGGAGATCGGTCAACCTTATTGGTAGGCTTGTTGGATAAGCATTTATCCTTGCAACTATTTCTTCCCCACTGATCTTTTCAATAATGATTTTCTTTTCATCGATCCTAAAGATCCCTAGCTCTAACACTTTAAATGATGAGGTAACATCCTTGATAACATTCATTGGGTCATCGCTGCTGTAGCTAAGCTTTACCCTTAACTGTATAGATGGTATGTATTCCTTCACAATACTGTTAACAAGCATTGTATTCGAAACATAGATTCTCCGACCGTAAATATCCTCGATAATAGAGGTTAGGGGTTCTATGGCGACGATCCTTCCATAGATGGGTGATTCATGGTGGGGTAGTTTAATCTCGTAGTTTCTGCCGTGCAGGTGTCTTAGTAGTTGGAGGTTTATATATGCTACAAATTCTCTAAGCTCGTAGTAGAATAGTAGGAAACTGATCAGTATGAATACGGCAATGGTTATGATCAATACTTGTACGGATACGAAGAACTCGAGGAAAGCAACGATTACTGTGAATATCGTTATTATATCTATTAAGCGTGTGAGTGTAGCTTTTGTAGCAGCCGATATTCTCCCACGGCTCATTAGTGCTCCTAGAAATCTTACTAGGACAATCCTTGCTAATACTACGAGGAGTGTTATAATAATGGCTGTTTGTAGTCCGAATAGTATGTTTTCAATACTTCCATAACCCATGAGGCTGGTCGTGTTATTTGCTGCCATGATTGATCAACCCTTAAAGTATTTTTCAATATCTTTCTCACGGGATAATACTATTAATTGAAAACCTGGTAACAGTTTGTCTTCGGGTAGTGGTGGGCGTATTGTTTTCCCATCGTATAATAGTATTGGTTTAACTGTTTCCGGTAGTTTTAAATCCTTCATCTCAACCCCTGCTACTGGGTCTGTTTCCGCTATTGATACCAGGTAGACTGTGTAGTCTCCTATGAATGCTAATGGCTTCATTGTTACAACACTTTCCAAGTAATTGTTTATCATTGATGCTATTAGAGATGGCTGGGTGATCGGTGTTCCTAATCCCAGCTCGTATAATAGATCGGCTAGTCTAGGATCATTTATCCTAGCTATACGGTAGGGTACATTGTATAGTTTCGCTATCGCTAATACGAATAGGTTTGTTTCATCACTACCCGTTAATGCTATCACTGTATCTATTGAGTCCATTTCCAGATCCGAAGTATATAGTGTTACATCAGTGGCATCCTTACCTATAACAAATATATCGTATTTACTTGATAACTCAACTCTTCTATCAGGATCTTTTTCAACTAGATATACTTGATGCTTCTTAGGATCAATATAGTTTAACAAGTATTCAGCTACTCTACCCCCACCGATGATCAGTATTCTCAACACGTATCAACCCACGGATACTATTATAACGGCTTTATCTAATAACCTTGATTACACCCCTACCGCTGAAGTACCCTACTAATAGGAAGACGTGTGCGTATTCGATCCTGCCTAGAAGCATTAAAGTCATTATAGTAGCCTTTACTCCGAGCGGTGCTGTTGGTGATACGACGCCAACGCTGAGACCTACGCATCCCGCTGCACTTGTTGCTTCGAATAAAGTGTTTACGAAGCTATACCCGTAAACTGTCATGAATGCTGCTCCGATAAAGATCATGAATGCGTGGAGTATTGTGAATAGTAGTGCTTGTGATACCTCCTGCTCACTGATCGGGCTTCCATCGATTTTTAATGCTTTCTCAACCCTCCCCCCGATAATGCTTTTCATCGATGAATACTTCATCTTCTTGATTATTACGAGTAGTCTGAAACTCTTAATACCTCCAGCTGTTGAGAAGACCATTCCGCCGAAAAACATTGATGCTATTAATACTAGTTTTGTAGCTTCGGATAATCCGGCGATTGTTCCAATGTTGAAGCCTGTAGTAGTCATTGCTGATACTAGGTTGAATGGGCCTGCTACTAGGCTAAACCATAGATCGTATCCGTCAACGTATTTATACGTTATGATCGTTAAACCTATTAGGATTAGCATTGTGTAGAAGTAGGTTTTGAATTCTTCACTCCTCCAAACCCTTTTAAGATCGCCCTGCAGTAGTTTATCGAGGAGTACGAAGTTCATCCCGCCTAGGAACATGAGAACCATTACTGGGATATATGTTAGGGGGGCTCGGTTAAATATGACAGGGTATCCTCCATCATATGTTGACATTCCACCGGTTGCAACTGTTGTTAATACGTGGTTGAAGGCTTCGTAGAAGTTCATGCCGGTGTATACGTAGGCTATTATCCCGCCAATCGTTAGGACTAGGTATATCCTTATAAGCCTCCATGCCGTCCGGTAAAAAGTAGCTTCTATCTTGAGTGGACGCTCGACTCCATAAGCTGAGGCTCCGAGCTGGTAGAAGTATGGGAAGAGAACCATTGCAAACACTACTACTCCAAGCTCCCCCGACCACTGCATTAAGCTACGCCATGTTACTATGGATGGCTTCATTGTGTCTAGGCCTGTTAATACTGTGAAGCCCGTTCCTGTAAAGCCTGATATGGATTCGAACCATGCATCTACGAAGCTTATGTGTAGTGAGAGCATTAATGGTATACTAGATTCTAACGTGATCAGCGGCCATGCTATTGCCGTTACAACTACGCCTTCGAATAGTGTTAGTGGTTTACCGGGGAGTTTCTGTAGTAGATACCCAATACCTATTAAGAGTAGTGCAGTGTAGAAGAAGGGTTGTGTTAATTGTTTACCGGTTAGTGTATCGATTAATGGAACTAGTAGCATCAAAAGACCGACAACTACTTCCAATGCACCGATAACCTTCAGCAGGCTCAGCCAATTCACAGCTTTACACCATTAATTAGTGGGGGCTATGCTTAGCTATTAGCCCGTTCATCATCCCTAGTTATTCAGTCCCGTGACGCCTTCAGCATCCAATTGATTGGTAATATCTCCTTTTATTAAAGCATTATTTTTGAGGAACTGGGCTGGGTTGTTGGTGTTTTCCCGTTTAGTATACTAGTAGCCATAGGCTCTTCTCTATTAATCCGATCGCTACGGCTATAGCGATCATTAATCCCTCGCCGAGTCCGAGGCCGGCGGCTATAACCGCAATGTATTCCCTGAACCACTCGGGGCCTTTGCGGCGTTCAAGTATTCTCGCCAATATTCCTCCTATGAACATCGTCATCGTGTATGCTATTGGCTGGCTCATACCTATTGTGAAGCCTATTAGTTCGAAGGGTATTGAGAATATCCTTACAACCGCGACTATGCCTACACCGATGAGGAATGGTAGTAGTATTTTTACGGGCCAGTTCGAGAAGTTTTGTAGTAGTGCTGATGCAAGCCTGCTCTCACCAGTTTTTAGTGCTCCACTAGTCCATGCAGGCCATAATAGGGCCCATAAAGCTGCTATCGGCCAGAAAATAGCTGTTGCTGGATAGGTGCTACTGGGTATTGGGGCTATCCTCCAGAATAGATCAGCGTAGATGAAGCCCATTAGATAGGTTAGCGGGAAAGCGAAGAAGTAGGCTTTGAGATAGTCGCTCTTCTTCGTCCCAGTCCAGTCGCAGGCTACGTATACCGCTGTCCATCCACTTGCTCCGCCATAGACATAGATGGGGGTAAACCATGCTGCTACTCCGCGGTAACCGCTAGCCAGTAGTGCTCCCTCCTTAACGTAGGGTAGGCTTATCCCTGTAGCTGCTTCTCCTAGAGCTCTAGTATTGGCTAATTGGAACAGGGTTGAGAACCCCACTATTAACCCGAAGAATAATATTAGGAATCCCGGGGTAGCGTATTGCGGCTCGACGATGTAGATTAGATAGTATACGAAGAAGCTTAGACCGGTTGCGAATAATAGGTATATTAGTGTTGCAAACCTTGTAAGGCTCATGCCCATTATTACGGGCTCGGGCGGTAGTTCCTTCTCACCCTCCCGCTTAATCTTTGGCGGTTTGAATACTCGAGCTACACTGCGCCAATTAATCGCTATAGGTGCTAAGCCAGCCGCGAAGCTTAACCCTATTAGTGGTCCTACGAATAACTGTAGTAGTCCGTACTGGAATATGTCTCCGAGATTCATACCGGGCCTCCATAGGGTGAACCAGTTCATTTTTACTCCTAGTGGTGCTATGATTAGGTATGATGTTATCCCGCCGATGAATATTGAAACGTTTACTTTCCAAGGCATGATCATTCCAACGCTTATAAGTAGTAAGTCTAGGCTGAATCCCAGTGATCCACCGTGTAACCCGCTGTTCTCGATGAAGCTCGTTGCATCAGCCCATGGTACCGGCAGCAATTGTACTCCGAAGATAAACCATACACCGTATAGGAGGAAGCTGTAGAGTAGGCTGAAAACAGCTACACTAATCATCAGCCTTGCTTTATCCTTCCAAATATGCCTTTCGGCAAGGACGATACTCGACTCGGCCCATACACGTGCTCCTGGGAAGGGTAGTTTCTCCTCCACAGCGTATATCCTGTAGAGTACGTAGGCAAGGCTTAGATCCATCCCCTTAGTTAGGAGTGCTGAAGCTAGTGCTACTAGTAGTGGGGGTATGAATACTGCTTGAAACAATGTGTGTGGTAGTTCGGGTATTGATGGAGCATACCAGAAGGGTATTTTACCGTATAAGCCGAAGCTCTTAGCGTATTCGCTTGTTGCAATATACCATGCTAGGATGAGGTTTACTCCGAAGAGGCTCTCGGAAATAGTTGTTCCAACATTGCTGAACATTATGAAGGCTTCCTGTTTCGTGAGCTTTGCACCCATGATCGTGGCCATGGTTGTGAAGAGTAGTAGTGTAGTGTATTCTGCAGAATTTATTATTTGGAAGGGGTTTAAGCCTGCTACGAGGTTTAACCATATAGCTGCTGGTTCGAAAACTAGTGCTCCGTAGAGGATTGCTAGTATTACGCGCCAGGTAACCGCGCTACCCTCGTAATTTGTAGTCATTTATTTAAACACCCCTATAAACCATTGAAACCAGTTATTTAGGCTGTTTAATCATGCACGGATAAAAATAGTTGTTGAACACATATAAAGGATTTGCCCACTGCGTTATTTAAGGTGTATGTTAAAAAATACCTGTTGTTCCATTACTGCTACGTTGTTATCAGCCATGCATACCACATTGTTATGAAGCTTATGATGACCATTCCAGCCATGAATGGTACTATTACCCTCTCATAGCTCTCGACGCCAGCGATCCTTATGTATAGCGGCTTAATTATTAATGCTATCAGGTTCGGTATAAACATTAATACTCCCGTAACAGCGATGTCTCCGACGAGTATACCGAGAGGGTTAAGCGGAATTCCTGGTAGTAGTACGCGTAGCCATACGAGTATTATGCCCAGTATAATGCCGACGATGAACTGTGGAAGCCATAGGTTGGGGTCGTTGCTCATATGGGTTATCTTATTATTCCAAATCATAGACTTCAACCATTGAGGTTCAAGCCCCGTATCCGGCCCGAATAACCAGTGTCCAACACCGGTAGCGTCGGGGCCATATCCATAGTAGCCAAGTATTGTACCTGTAAACGATAATATTATACCCAGGAATGCTCCAAGCAACCCTATAATAGTGATCGTCCTCACCCTTACACCGGTAAACTTCGCCAACTTAAAGCCTTCGAGAACCGCTGGGCCAGGAGTTGTTGCGAGGGTTCTATCAGTTACTAATGGATAAAAGCTCGCAGCCGCTGCAAAAGCTTCCTTACTGTGCCATTTACCAGCATACCTGTACGGTAACCATGGTAGTACCAGCATTTCATGCCACCATGGACCATACCATTGTACCGCTGTTGTCCATGTTGTTTCTGCACGCATGCGCATCCATGTAATGTATAATAGTAGCGTTATGACAACGATCATTAATGCTATGTGTGCTTCGACACCGCTTATAGCTAGCATTATCCATGCTAGTACTAGTCCTCCCCAAGCGAATATGTGCCCCCATTTAACTTCTCTACTATTCCAGTTCTTCATGTGCCTCCATACTAGGATGAACCACATTATTGGGAAGCCTATTGCTACTCCACGAGTTATTAAGTGGGGCATTAAGCCTACCCAGTGTCCGATGTAGTAGTAGTTGTTGAATGCGCTCTGTGTAGCTTGTAATGGTACTATTCCCGCTGCTACTTCGACTGGTGGTAGTATTATATACATTAGTATGTACCATGACACTGCTGTTAGTAGTATGTCTATGGGCATTAGGAAGGCTAAGCCTACGAATAATGGCGATATTGTTACCATTAACGCTATATTGTTTCCTACAAATGGTGACAGATCATATCCTCCGAATATCGATACTAGTAATGCACCGTAGAGGTCCGGCAGCCCAGTTATAACGCCTAGTGCTTGGAGGAGGTTTGGAAGCTCGATGAGGAAACCGACAAGGCCACCGATGAGGAACCATACTTTAGACCAGTTCCGGTGCTCCCATGCGCCGCGGAAGCCGGTGGTTCTCATAACTTCGACGGCCATCTGAGCATAGGGGAAGGGTAGCATTTCCTCCTCGATCCACGGCTTGCGGAATAGTAGTGCGAAGCCTATCTGTGAAACTGCTAGGCCGATGAATACGAGCATCCACAATGCTAGTGCCGGTGCCCATGCTCCTAGTATTGCGAGGTACCAGTTAGGCTGGCTCACCAGTAATGCGTGGGCGTCTGGGTCGAACAATGGTTTCAATACGGGCATTGATGTGCCTGCAATCGTTATATTACCCTTGGGAACCCAGAGGTCCGGCATCAGTCTTCCATAATCAGATATCGGTGCTCCGCTGCCGTAGGACATGTAGATAAGGTGTGATAGTAGGAACCTCGAGGAGAAAGCGTATCCTGCACTAGTATTAATTGCTACCAGGTTTAACACGCCGTCACCAACAGTTAATGCTAAACCATGACCGCGGAGGAATTGGAAGAGTAGGCGGAAAGCTAGGTTGATAACACCGATCAGTAATATGAATATTAAGCCGGGCCAGGCCCAAACCCACTCCATGAATGTTACGTGCCATACTAGGCCGTACATTAGCGTCATTATTATCGGCATGATGATTGTCAGTATTACTGCTAGGATTACACCAGCCTTGGTAACTCCAGTAGACTCAATCCCCCAAACAAGCTTTCCCATTTCCCTACTTGATTCCACAATTACCCACCTAACTTAGAACCGTGTTTTAATTGGGCGTGGTAATTCCATATAATAATGTTATAATGGTTGATAATTTATTATTTACGCAGTTATATCAATATATTTGTATATAGGAGGGGATTACTGGAAAATACTCTTAGCGGATTCAATATATTTCTTCTTATCTTCTGGGTGTAGGGTTCTCCATAATAGTAACTGCTTCCTAACCGCGTCGATGAACGGCTTGTTCGATTTAACCCATGTTTTAACGTGTCCGCTGAGCCTCTTTAAATATATTGATATCTCCCACTCACCCGGCCCGGTCTCAACAGCTTTAGCCTCGAAGTACTGCTTGATCCCTGCGTGCCATGGTTTAAGTCTTGCTTCTCCCTTAAGCATTACGTAGCTTTTACCATCGCTTGTCGTTCCCTTCTCAAACCCTATTTTTTCTACGACGAAGCTTCCCAGGTCTGGGCTTGTGAATTCCTTAATGTACTCGTATAGATAGTATAGTGCACCGTATAGTTCTTTTATAGTAGTTATCTTGAAGGGTAGCGGTATAACCCATTCGTCTCCTTTAGGCTTGGTTGGATACTCCCACTTCCTCCTAAGGCTTGGTAGGGCCATTTTGCTTGCCTTGAATACTGGGTATATTGTCGCTGATAAGACTGCTATGATCGTTGCTGAAAGCGCGAACACGACGTATTTACTGCTGAAGTTGGGCCTGAAGACTTCAGGCATTAATGTAGCTGTTACCGCTGTCGTAACGACACCTATTACATAGCCTATCACGGTTGCGATCAAAGCGTACGCTAGTGCTTCAGCTACAAACATGAGGCCTATCTGGGTTGGAGATAAGCCTAGTGCGGCATAGATGAAGATTTCGCGGCGCCTCTCATAAATGCTTCCAAGAAGAACTCCAAGTATCGATACACTCGCGATCACTATTGGGGCTACGACATAGTTGAAGCCGGAGCCTCCTAGAGCTATGAGTCTAGAATACTTAGCTACAGTTTGCAGCGGGGTTATCAAGTATGTATCAACGGATGGGATCATGTATATTATGTCCTTACTTATTTTTAATGGGTTGAACGGCGTCCTAACACTAACCTGTCCAACAAAGAATTGTACCCGGTTTCCTAGCCATGGATTAATCCTTGCAAGTCTTGCGGGTATAAAAGCGCATCCTGATAAGTCTCTAGCTCTTGGGAATCCTATTACTGGTGTAATGGTTGCGCCATCACCTTCTACAATATTGATCAGCTTCTTCGAATCATATAATCCTACCACTTTTAACTCTACACCGGCTAGTGAAACGATTGAGCCTACTTTTATCTTACCATTCGTAACGTTTACTACGTAGGCCGGCAATATTACACTGTATGTATCATTCTCGTTGAACCATCTACCACTAACTATTATCCTCGAAATATTTGTGATCCTGTCCTCGGATGGCTCGGCGCCTACTATTGACTGCATCGGCAGGAATTGCTCTGGACTATTATACGGGTAGATCGGGTATGCCGTTATAGCCCAGTATCTAGCTACGGCTGTGCCGTTAAATATTACCTTGACGTTCTCAACTAGCTGCGAACCAATAGGTAAGTTTCTATCTATAGTCTCCCTCTGTAATAGTAATCCCTCAGGTCTTGTAGGCGTGTATCCGTGTAGGAGTAGTGGTTTTGGCGCTACGTAGGTTGATACACTGGTGAAGATTACTATGCTGATCACAACCATTATAAGTGTTATAAGGGTTAACCATGTGCGTAGCTTCCTCTTCTTCATGTACTCGACTCCATAGCTGAAAGATATATAGCTCGTAGCAACACGACTTCTCTCAACGACGTGGGCTCCAACCTTCTTCTTCCTAACTTCTTTCAATGCCGCGTTAAAATCTCCCAGCAGTACAAGTAGTGCTGGGGTTACTAGTATTACCATGATGAATCCTATAATAGTCATTATCGCATTAGCCGTTAAGTGGAAGGCTGGGTGTATATAGAAGAATAGTGCGCCAGGTATTAGGGTTGCAATGATAGTCTTACCGAGTACGCTGAAGGGGCTTGCACCCGGCTTTCTGAAGTATAATGCTGTTATAAAGGCGAATAATACTAGGAGTATTGAGAACAGTGTTGCAGTGTTTTCGATGTCTAGGTATGCAGACTTCATTAATTGATATGCATTATAGCTTAGAGTTATACCCGTCCTAACATATACCCGGTAGCGTGTATAGTTGTGTTCGCTCAGGGCTCTTTCTGCCTTGTCTAAATAGTACTTACTGCGGGATAGGAATTCCTCAGTAGCCGGATCCCTAACCTTATAATGTATAAGCTTCTCAATCCTTCTGGAGACGATATTGGTAGTTGATACTAGTGCATCGTAGGGGCTGTATGTATGTCCGGGTTTTACTTTTTCGTAAACGTAGTCTACGGGTTCCGGCCCGAAGACTATGCTATAAGTCATATTGCTCCTAGTAACATAGGCTACAAAGAACCCGTTTTCATCTAGTGCGAGGTAGAAGTAGTCTGGCTGGGCTAGAGTGTCTTGTCTCACTAGCTTATACCCGATCTTTCCTCCCTCAGCGGGTGTTTGGTATGTTAGTGGGTCTATTACCATGTTTACCCTGATCGAGCCATTGAATTTAACAGTCCATACCTCCCATGGATGCTCCCTAGAGCCGGTTACCGGCTGGTATAGTGAAACGCTGGATCCATGGCTTGCATGGCCCATATCATTTAGAGCTAGTACTCTTCCATCCCGGGATAATACTACTACGTTTAATGTTAGACTAGTAGATCTAGAGGTTGGTAAGCCGTAGGCTTCGAAGTATCCGTGCTTATCTGTTAATAGGTATATTCTAAGATTCCACGGGTTTGTAGCTGTGAGCCTAGAGCCAGCTGACACTATTACCAGTGCAGGGGGTAGTCCTGCCTTATCTAGGGGTATCTGTTGTCCAAGCTTAGGATTCCAAACCATTACTTGCCCGATTAGGTCGGCAAACATTTCTAATCTATCAGTTGTTGTCGTCCTAGTTGGTGCACCAGTTGTCGTACCCTGCTTTATAGCTTTATCCATTCCTTCAGGGCTCAGACTGTAGAGTATATCGAGTAATCCGTCTAAGACATGGAACTGTACCGCTATGTTCGTAGTGTTAATGTTATCATAGTAGTCTATCGGCGTAGCTAGTCTCCCACGATTAGCGAGAGCCGACTTGAGGGTGAAGGCTGGTAAACCAGCATGCCATATTGTCTCTGTATCAAGCCAGAAGGGGCCTGGGAATAGGGACCACCATCTCTGGGGGTCTAGGGCATATGAGTATAGTGCTTTCTCAGCGGAACCCATTGGTTTGCCCAGTAGCTTCCCTATTGTCTCCTCGATCCCTTTTCTCGTGTAGATTACTGTTATGAACCTATTAAAGTAATCCATTGGCCCCCTTGAAATTGATCCTGCTGTTGCAGTGTAGAAGTATCCTATGCTGACCGGTGCAACGTATATAGTGTTCGGGTTTAAATCTATCCCTACGTAGATCGTCTTAGCTGGATCAAGTGTTATCGTGTAGTTGCCGAGGCTGATCGGTGTTTTATTGAATATGTGTTTTTCAACGAAGAATCTCGACCCGGCTAATCCCATGTAATGACCCGACAGGAAAACTAGTAATGTATCATAGCTTGGCGTTTTATTCTTGAATAATCGAGCGAGCCTGTAAAGGTACGTCGGCCCTATGGAATCCGTTGCCCCGGGTGCTAGGCCTACTGCTGGGCTCCATGAATCATAGTGTGTTAGTAGTACTACTAAGTGATCATGTCTCTGTCCGGGCATGAAGGCGTATATGTTTACTCCAAAGCTCATACTCCACTTAGATCGCAGATTTACCTCAACGGTCTTCCCATTAAGGCTACTTAGGCTTAATCCTTTACTCTTAAGTATTCTTGTTGAAAGATAACCTATTGGTAGGTTTACGGGTATGTCTAAGTATTTATCGTACATATTCGAATTAACCGTATCCGGAGTGTCATAGAAGAGTATAGCCTTTACTCCCAGGTGCGGATCGAGGAGCCACTCCCACTGGTAGTCTATAGTCATGGGTAATAATACAATGGTATCGTGGAGATCGATACCGTCGAGATCACTAAGACTCCGAGCAACCACAACGCGCCCCCTAACCTCAACATTTACGGGTACTCCACCACTAGGCCATAACGGGTAGACGCTGAGTTTTACATTGTTAACCAGCATGTAGCTCCCATCATTGA
>WAON01000165.1 GCA_015521265.1 Desulfurococcales archaeon | reverse complement strand
TAATTATATGTTACTGCTGTAATGAATAGTAAACCTGCGATCGCTACGCATATGAGTGTCTTAGATATCTTATCCATGATCACCCACCCAGGCTCTTTTCCTCGAGAAACTTTTTCAATAAATAGTACTGTTCCGAGAGGGCTTCCAGTATAGACGTTATTTCTTCTTCCCTACTAGTATTGCTGATCTTATCTAGGGCTTTAACTATTAAATCTTCCAGTAATAGTATTTTATTTACGAATTCATTCGTTGCTTTAAGGAATTCCTCTATACCCTTCTCAGTTGCGCGGTAGTAGATTATTTTCCTCCTACCCCTTACAACGATCCTTTTATCTAGGCACCCCTCCTCAACCATCTCCCCTAGAACCCTATATATTGTACCTATTGAAGGCTTCCACTTACCCCTACCGATCCTTAATAGTTCCCGGTAAATCTCGTATCCATGTGTTTCTCCACGACTGATAACTATCCCGGTGATAATGTTTTTGAGAAACCCCCTGCCCTTCTTCAAAACACTCCACTCTCTCCGAACACCCTATTACTTAGTTAATTTTATATTCCATATAAATATATTTCATTGGAATATAATTGGTGGTAGTAGTTGAAGAAGGGGAGCGGTGGATTCGCCGAGGCTCGTAGGAGGATACTCGAGGAGCCAATCATTAAGACAATGATATGGCTCGCCTGGCCGATTATACTTGGAAACCTAGTCAATATATCTTACAACCTAGTAGACGCTTACTGGCTTGGAAAACTGGGACGGCAAGCCTTCGGGGCTCCAACCGTTACATGGCCATTGATCTTCTTCTTCTACAGCCTAGGCTTCGGCTATGCTTTCGCCGGTATAAGCCTCATATCCCAGTTCTTCGGAGCCGGGGATAAGAAGATGGCTGCACGCAGTGCCGGGAACCTCTTATCCTTCATGTTCCTAGTAGCCGTCTCGATCAGCGGATTCGGCTTCCTTCTATCACCAATATTCCTCCAATGGATGAGCGTACCCCCGGACGTTTACCCATTAGCAGTACAGTACATCCGTGTAATATTTATCGGAGTACCACTAACATTTATCGGCTTCGCCTTCAACATTACGGCGAGTAGCCTCGGAGATACTAGGACGCCTACATATATCGGCATTGTTTCAAGCCTGCTAAACATGGTATTAGACCCCTTCCTCATATTCGGCTGGGCAGGTTTTCCAAGGCTGGAAGTTATAGGTGCAGCCGTAGCAACTATTACTTCTAGAACACTAGTCTCCATCATAGGCCTCTACCTATTATTCCATGGGTATAAGGGGTTGAAGATACACCTAGGTGATTTAAGGGTTGAGTCTTGGTGGATTAGGAAGATCATACATATCGGTACACCACTAGCAATCCAGCGTAGTAGTACTGCGCTGGGATTCACTATTATGATGAGCCTTGTATCAATGTATGGCTCAGCAGTTATTGCAGCTTATGGTATTGCGATAAGGATAATTGATATAATACAATCCTTCACATGGGGGATTATGAGGGCAACATCAATAATGGTAGGCCAGAACATTGGTGCGGAATACTATACGAGGGCGAAACTCATAGCTCATAAATCAATGACGCTAATAACGATAATCCTACTGGCAGGAGCACTACCAATCTACCTATTCAGAGTAGAGCTAGTATCAATATTCATAAACGATCCCGCTGTAATCTATGAGGGGTCGAGGCTACTATCAATATTCACATGGAGCATACCATTTTTCGGATTATTCTTCGTAGCAGGTGGGATAGCGAACGGTTCCGGACACACTAAGGCTTTCGCATTAATATCAATAATAAGACTATGGGTGCTGAGGATCGGTTTAAGCTACCTACTAGCACTAATGTTAGGCATGGGCCCCCTCGGAATATGGATTGGTATGGCTCTCAGCAATATTGGAGCCGGATTAATGGGGCTAGCATGGATAATGAAGGGAACATGGCTGCAGAGAGTAATAGAACTACCAACACCAAAACCCAGAATCATAAGTGCAGCAGGCTAATCCTTATCCTTAAGCAAACGCGTAAAAAATAAACCCCTAGAAAAACCAGTAAATTACTATTGGCGGAGCCCTCGCCCGTACGAGGCCCCCGCGTCTCCGGGGGATGCGGTGAAAAATACCTATATTCGCTCCGGAAGGGTTCGATGAGTACGGGATCCGTCGGGTGGGCCGTTCATCCCATTCTATTAATTAATGGGTTCTAGTATACTGATTGCTAATGGGTTCATAGGTGCTGGGCTAAACGTGTTTGTGGGGTGATCGTTTATTTGCCCGGTGAGGCTGAGTATTTACTGGCTATTTGTGCTGGTATGGTTCCCTACTATATGGGGCTTATTAGGAGGGATGTCCTTAATTCTCTGAGTAGTTTTTACCGGCGGTGGGGCTTGATTTTCAGCGTTGTAGGCTTCGACTCCCTAGTGATAGTGCCGGATACTGGTGGTGGAGACCTTGTTACGGGGGCTCTCTTATCAATGGAGCCCGGTAAGGAGGGTGATCTACTCGATGCATCCTTCACGCAGCCCGATGATCTTAGGAGGATTCTTCCTAAGCAATTACTAGTAGCTCCGGGGAACGAGTTGAAGGATTATCTCCATGATCTACTGAGGATTCACGGCTTGAAAAACGTTAAAGCTAAGGATTTATTGAAGCCGAGGGCTAAATGCTTCCGCGGCGGGAACTGTGTATACTCAACACACGGCTTACTAAAGGAATCAGCTGGTTTTCTAACCCTTAGCCTTGAGTGCGTGGGGAAGAAGCTGAGTATAAAAGCTTCGAGGCTTGCGGATAAATTATTGGATGTATTATTCAATAGCTTAGTCGAATTATCCCTTCAAGCCTTTAAAAGGGAGGGGGTTAGGGTTGAAAGGAGTATTGTTGAGAAAAGTATTGCAAGTAAACTATTCAGCGCTTTAAAATACTATATTCAAAAATACTATATACAGCTACCTGACAAACTGGAAGTCTATGGTTTCTATACCCATTTAGACTAGAAGAAATAATCAATATCGAGCAGTTCCCCTTCCTCGAATCCTCCACCGACAAGTCTCTCCCAGCCGTTCTCCACGGCTAACTTCTCAATCCTGTCTAGAACCGCTAATGCTTCTACTACAGCTTTGAATTCTTCCGGGAAAACCTTCGATGGATCAATCCCCCTAAGCTCTTCGAGGTGATCCCTTATCCATGGACATGCCCCGCTAACCCTTAGAGTCTTATCATCCCAGCCGATTAGTAACGGGTACATTTTACAAGCCAGTGGTTTGACATCGTGTATACTGCAGAGGTTTTCATCGTTTAGGAAGGGGCATTTCCCATTAATAATCCACTTATACATTGCTATAGCGTATAATCCATCCCTTACACGGTATACAATGTATGGTTTAAACTCGAGTTTAAATCCTCTCTCACCGGCTTTCTCAATCAATAATCTACGCTCCCATGGGAAGACTAGGGGCATATCCTCTGTCCGGCTAAAACTACAGCAGATATCCCCGCGTAGTAAGCATTTAAAGCGTAGATTCAACCCTCTAAACCACTAATACTCTTTCATCCTGCACAACTATAGGGGATAAATGGTTTTTAAGCGCGATGCACTCCATTGATATAGGAGTAAAATACCGCTATGCGGTGAAGACGTATTGTCTATGAGGCTTGTAGAGGATCGGGAGGGCCATCTACGCTTAGTAATCGGTAAGAGGAGCATTAAGCTCGAAAAGATCGATGATAGGCTCTACAGTGTAATACTATCAGCAAAGTCATTGATGAAGAGGAGTTTCCAGGACCTACCACTATATAGGAAGAACGGTGAAGAAGTAATCATCGAATACCTCCCCTATTCAAGGTTTAAGGAGGAATACGTTTATGAGAGGAAGGGTTTAACAGTACTCGACGAAGCAACACTATGGAGGGATAGTGAGAAGGGACACGTATACGCCGAGATACTAGTACCAGCATGGAGATACGCCTACAATGCATGGATGCCCCTAGACCTCTACGCATGGATAATAACACGTATATCGAGAAAACTAGGGTTTGAAGTAGAGGTTAACCGGGAGGAGCAGACACTACTAGTAGAAATAGAGAAGTCCTACCCATTAGACACACCCCTAAGA
>WAON01000164.1 GCA_015521265.1 Desulfurococcales archaeon | reverse complement strand
GGAGGGGAGATCATACATCTAAATGTAGCAGCGACAAAGGGACATATATACGATCTAACAACAGATCACAATGTGAAAGGATTTGGGATAATACTTGGTGATAATGAGATCAAACCAGTTTACTCTACGATAAAGAAATGCCGTGTATGTGGTTACCAGTTTACCCATGGTAGCCGGTGCCCACGCTGCGGCAGTACTAGCTTTATCGACTCAAAAACAGTAATAGATCTACTAAGGAAGCTTGCACAAGAAGCCGATGAAGTATATATCGCAACCGATCCCGACATAGAAGGAGAGAAAATAGCTTATGATGTGTATTTATCGATAAAGGCTTTCAACAAACACATATGGAGAATAGAGCTACACGAGATAACGTTATCCGAGTTTCTCAAGGCATTGAAGAATAAGAGGAAAATTAATAAAAACCTTGTAATGGCTGAGATCTATAGGAGGAGTCTGGATAGATTAATAGGATTCTCCCTAAGCCAAACATTACAGTTAAAATATAGGAAACACTGGCTTGGAGCCGGGCGTGTACAAACACCTGTCTTAGGATGGATAATTGATCGGTATAGAAAATACTTGGAAAATAAATGTTATCGTTTAAGAATTATAACTAAGAACGGATTATATATTACAAAATGTTTTAAGGATAAAGATGCACTAAGCCGGGTTAAAGAAGATTATAGCAAGTTAAAACTCGTAGTTAAGGATAAATACGTTAAAGTATTCAATCCACACCCACCACTAACAACCGATGAACTCTTGTACGCGGCTGGAAAACTAGGTATACCATCAAAACTTGTAATGAAAACTGCACAGGAACTATTCGAATCTGGCTTAATAACTTATCATAGGACAAGCTATCACTATGTATCAACTACGGGAATAAGCATAGCTAGAAGATATCTCAATGATAAAGGACTTATAGAATACTTTAAGCCAAGCCATTGGGGCAATAAGGGGGCACATGAAGCTATAAGGCCTGTTCACCCCTTTAACAGGGTTGATCTCGAAAAAGCCGTTATCGAAGGACTAATCAATCCCCCGATACCTCTATCATGGCTGCACTATAAGATTTACGAGATCATATTTAACAGGTTTATCGAGAGTCAAATGAAGCCTTATAAGGGACTAGTGATCAGGGCTGAGGCTTTCCTAGGAGATCTCGATCTAGGTATTGTAGAGTTTCTGGCTAGCATTGTTGAGCATGGAGCGGATCTAGTGTTGAAACCACGCGTTATCAACGTAGAACTTGATATGAATGAGATCGTGCTTGATATCGAAGAGATCAATGTTAAGAGGACTTCATCAATAGGGCTCTACGATGAAGCATTAATTATCAAGAAAATGAAGGAGGAAGGATTGGGTAGGCCTAGTACTTATGCATCTATCATTAACAGTGTTATAAGGCATGGTTATGTTATTCGTTCTAAGAAGAGAAACTTCCTAATACCGACTCGTTTGGGAATCAATGTATATAGTGTCCTTAGCAGTAGTTATCCATTATTAGTATCGGTTGATACTACACGGTATATGGAGAATCGTATTGATGAAATTGCTTCTGGAAAGATAAATGTGTATGAAGCATTGCAGGAGGTTATCGAGTATATTAAGGAGTACAGGCTACCGTTAAGCTACACCGATCTAGGAGTTGCCGAGGCTGTTTAGTATTTTCTTCTCACTCTCAAGGCAATATACGATTTAGTTCTTCCTCTAAACCTTTCACTACCTATATCTACTTTTACTAGTTCAATACTATCGCCGAGGCGATCTTTCAGTTTCCAGTATAGATCCACTGCTTTACTGATCGTATCTCCCCGGCCTTTCAATATAATCTCATTGACACCTTCTCGAAAACTTACTATTATATCAAAGATATAGTCGTCAATCGGTCTCCGACCAACATCAACCACTTTCACATCTGGCGAGTACACGGTTATTCACCGGTTATCGTTCTGGTCAAGTGAATAGGTATTACCTGCTTCTCTATTTAAGATATACTGTGTATTAACCCTGCTCAACGTATTAAATATAACTCATCTTGTTAAACAAACTAGTATTTCAGCCTGGGTTCGACTATTCTTCATCCCTCAAATTGGTCTATGGATAGGGCGTTCATCATCTCTATGAATATACGTTTTTTATCCTCAATATACTCTGCTATCATGGTTATGTCACTACTACACTTCCGGTAAAGAGTTCTAGGTATGAATAGGGGATCCACAAATACAGTGTCTTTAACATCGAGTATTCTAATGATAGTTTTCCTCCGCGAAGATTTCATATAAACTGTGGAATTTTTATAGTTACAAATCATGAATAACTCGTCTTTAAATCCTCTACGATTGCATGCATAGAATATTCTTAGAGATTGACCTGACAGTTTTCTATGTACGACTATGTAGTGTTCAACACATATTGCTTCAATAATAGAAGATAACTCTACTAGTAATGCTTTTAAATGCGAAACTCCCTCTTTCTCGGAAGCGCTAAGCGGTATACTAGTCCTCATAGTTAAAGTATACGGGGGATTAATACGAGGCTTGTATCCATATCCACCAAGGATCTTTGCAGCCTTAGTTAATGGAAAATCCCTCCGAATATAAACGTCAAGTACAAATACTATGTAAGGCTCAGACGGGGATAACTTCAACATCGAATCTTCAGCTTCGGGCATATCCTCATCGCCAAACTACGTAGTGATAAAAGTAACCATAATAAATTATTGGTGTCAGAAACACGGACCTTCTTCATTACTCCGACAGTGGCTATTCATCATCCATTAACAACCTATTTAAACCAGCCTATTAAATACATCTAAAAGGATTCTCTATTGAAGTATTATTCTTGGTGAGATAAGGGAATTGATGAAGCAGCCATCACGTAGAACTAATTTGATTATTTGGCAGGGTAGTATTATACTGATCTCGCTTGTAACCGCGCTAGCCCCCGGTTATTACTGGTTATTCTTCCTGCTGTACTTCATAGTTATAATGGGGGTTATGTTTAGGAGTACTCGTAAAATGACGAAGATCCCTCCACAGAGCAAGCTTGGATCACCATTGTTTAAGGAGAAGAATGCTATTAAGACTGCAATGCTTGATAAGGAGTTAACACAGGAGTTGAAGAAGCAGTTTATGGCTACTATGTACCTGTTGTTAATGACTGTTGTTGTTCTTGCATTATTCTACGCTTATAGGGCTATAGCGTTTATCCCCGTTCACAACTGGTTGAAGAACTATTTTGAAAACGATGTACTCGTTGTTTTCCTAGACTTCCTAATAATGTATGAAGTTGTAACTGGGCTATTAGCTCTGCCGAGGTTCTTGATGATGGGTAAGATGGCTTCGGCAAACATAATGCTCCCACAGAGATATATTGTTTATCGCCGTGGAATAGTTGCTAATGATAGATTTTACATAGAGTTTACCCCGGATCTATGCTATGAGTATAATACGAGAAGGCACTTTGTCGAGATAAAAAGTATGAGCGGTAAACAAGGTGTTAGGATAAGGCTATACACCGATTCCATTGCTAGCTTACTGGAAAAGATTAAAGCCTTAGAGTTAAAGCCGTGTAAAGGTGTTACTAGTGAAGAAAAAGCATAAGTGTATAGTTTGTGGAAGAGTGTTTCCAGAGGGGCAGGGTATTATACTCACCTATGGTGGTGTAGAGTTAGCGTTTCATAGTAGTAAGTGTGCCTCAAAATTTTTAAAACAACTCCTAGACCGGGTTCCCCCGGATGTACTCGGCGATTATGTTAAGAGGCTTGTTGAAGAAAACCTTGAGAAACTCAGAGAATTAGAGAAACGTAAGGCTAAAAAGATATGAGAATATGATCCGTTCGCGGTAATGTCATCATCCCCCTTTCACAGGGTCCATGGGGGGCAAGTCTCTTCATCTCAAATATGATAATTATCCGGTACCCTCCCCTCTAAGCTTAGCTAATGCCTCCTCCGTCAACCCGACTTTCTGGATTAACTCGAGTGTTTTTTCGATCGCTTCATTACTGTCTTCAGCATGTACATTAAACACAATATTTGTATTCTTAATCCTAACTCTATACCTCTTCTCACCCATAAACAATAATACTTCGACGATCTCTAGGTCTTTCTTCTGAATCAATCTATTACTCCTCGGTTAAACCCTGCCTTCATCATGATTCAGTGATCGAGGGCTTCCTCACCATAAAGTTGTATCCATTTAGTCTTTAATATCCGATATGTTTCCTCGAGGCTTACTGGTAGTGTCTTCGTATTACCGATTACAGCCATAAAGTTTGAATCACCAATCCATCTGGGCACTACGTGTATGTGGACGTGTTCTTCAATACCAGCTCCAGCAGCTCTACCAATATTGACTCCCACATTGAATCCTTCAGGGTTAAAGGCTTCGCGAAGTGTTCTCAATATCTTCTTCAACAAAATTGTTATCTCTAAGAATTCCTCATCCGACAAGTCTTCTAAGCTTGGTACATGACGGTAGGGCACAATCATTACATGCCCACTATTATATGGGTAAGCATTTAATACTATGAAAGCGTGTTTTCCGCGATGAATTATATAGGCTTCATCATCCCTTCTACTAGGTATCTCGCATAATATGCATTTCTTTTTCTCTCTTTTAACAGTCGATTTGATATACTCGTACCTCCAGGGATTCCATAGTATGTTATAGACTGTCTTATCCATCGCCTACACCCACAAGGAATTCTTTACTGCTTGAACGTACTCGGATTATAAATGGGTTATTATCTAGTGCAAGTGCTACCCCATAATACTGCCCATCCCATACAATACGGAATAACGGTTTTCCACAAATAGTGATCACGGCTTCCCTTATCATTATTGAAAGATTACTCAGCTTATCTCTAACCCTCCTATACCTATATTCTACTTTCGGACTACAAATAACGATTATATAGTCATTACCAGTATCCATAAGTAATTTATAGACTACAGGAAGCCCCCTAACTCCATTAACTAGTGATTTAACTAACGTTTTTAAGTTACGTGTCTTTCTAGATAAATTGACTACACGTATCAAGGCGGTGTCATCTATGGGTTTTTCATCAATTATAATGATTGCTAAGATTATTTATAGCGTCCTTGTTCTCGGGTATTTTTCATGGCTGGATTTAAAATATAGGGATATCCCCGATAAGCTTGTATGGGGGAGTTTAGCCATTGCGTTTATCTTAACCGGGATTGATTATAATGGTTTGATTGAAGAGTTTGGTAGGTATAACCCTATTATTCTTTTGTCGTCTCTCATAGTTTCGATTATTATGGTGTTGATAATGGTTATGCTGTATTTTATGGATTATTTTGGCGGTGCTGATGTCGTTGTTCTTAGTGAGTTACTTGTATTGTATCCTTTCTATGGTTTATACGAGTACTCGATATTCAAGTATGTTTGTATTATACATTTACCAGTGCTGATAATTTTACTCTTATATGCTACTCTATCGCTGTTATTGATCTTCCTTATCCGGGGCTTATACGTTTTAATTAGATACTATGATCTACTTCCGAGGGAGCTCTCCTTCATACGTAGGATCGCTTTGTCGTTTATTGGTAGACCCGTCCGTATAAGGGATTATTTATCGATGAAACATTATTATCCCTTAGAAGTTTTTGAGGAAACTGGTGGGGGTGGGGTTAAGCGTAGATTTCGCTTTAGTTTTAGTATCAGCGAGGAATATTATGAGCACCAGGATCGTATCAGGGGATTACTGGAGAAGGGCTTGGTTAATGCTGATGATTACATTTGGATTACTTATGGAATCCCCTTTATTGTTCCCGTGTTTATTGGTTTTCTCCTAGTCTTACTACTTGGTGATTATCCTGTTGTAGCATTATTTGGTATTTGTTGATTATTCTTCTAGATCCCTTATTCCTTCATCCGTTATGACGAATACAGCTTCTCCTTCCGGTAAGTGTGGAGCGTCAACTATTCTAGCTATTCGTTTATTACCCTTAGCTTTACGCAACTGCACCCTAATACCCGGTGTATGTGCTAATACATGCCCGCCCACGGCTTGTGTTGGATCGCCATAGAAGACGTCGGGCCTAGCCATTACCTGGTTAGTTACAACAACTGCTATATTGTATGCTTCTGCAAGTCTTACAAGCTGGTGTAAATGCTTGTTAAGCTTCTGCTGCCTCTCGGCTAGGTGTTCCCTACCCGGGTATTCGGCTCTGAAATGCCCGGTTACGGAGTCTATT
>WAON01000163.1 GCA_015521265.1 Desulfurococcales archaeon | reverse complement strand
GTATTCATTGGTTAAAGGTTAACAATCATTACTCTTTAACACATACATGTTTAAGGGTTTGTGTGGATGAAAAATGTTTCCGGTGATGGAGGAGTATTGATCAGTATTGGGGAGGCTCGGAGACTCCTGGTAGAGCTGGGCGTGTATCCTGTTTGGAGCGATAGTATGGGTGTTAAGAGCTACTCCCTACTGGTTAAAACTAGCCGTGGATCAGTCTTCATCGATCCCGGTGCAGCTGCTCTACAGCCGGGCTTCCCTCTCCCCAGTGATGTTAAGAAGATGCTTAGGGTTAAGGCTGTAGGTGAGATCGCCGGTCATCTCCTCGATACCGACTATATTGTTATTACGCATTACCACCACGACCACTTCCTCTACCCGAGCGATAAAGACTTAGGCAACCCATATATTTACAGGGGTAAAACCCTATACGTAAAGGATCCCAACAGGTATATCAATAAGAGCCAGTGGGGTAGGAGTAGGGTTTTCCTATCCGAATTGTTGAGCCTAGCTGGTTCTAGCCTAGAAGAATATCTTTGTGAGCCCTTAACTACTGTTTTCCCCGATCCCGTTGAAGAGCTGGAATATGCTCATCGGAGGGATTACGGCGGCTATGCTCTTCGTAGGAGGGAGTTGTTGTTGAAGGGGCGTAGGTGGTTTGAATCATTGAGGGGCTCGTGGAGCAGTGGAGGTTGGATCAGGGAGCCCATAAACCTCGATGATGGTACTAGTATTTTCTTTGCAGATGGAAGAACTTTTTCAATTGGCGATACACGTTTAGAGTTTACAAAGCCTCTATTCCACGGTATTGAGTATGATCGTACTGGGTGGGTTGTATCGTTATGGCTTGAGAAGAAAAACTATAGGTTATTTATCAGCAGCGACTTAATGGGCCCCATAATCGAGGATTACACGTACATGATTATTGATAATAAGCCGGACATAGTCTTTATGGATGGACCCCCGGTATACTTGTTTCCCTACATGATGAATAGGATTAATCTTAACCGCGCTATTGAGAATATTAAGTTGATAATTGATTCACAGCCTTTATTCATAGTCTACGATCACCACTTACTCCGTAGTCCTAGGTGGAGGGGGTTTGCCGGGGAAGTACTTGATTATGCTTCGAAGAAGGGTGTTTTAATTACTACTTATGCATGGCTTAAGGGGCTTGATAATGTAGCTGATAATGTCAGTGGATCAAGCCGCTGATCTCCTCCCATGCCGTTAATAATAGCTTCCTCTCCCTTCTCCTATAGCCTATTAGTTTCTCGGCATCGAACCTGTCAATTGGTTTATCGACTCCTAGTTTTACTGCTAGGGGCATGTATAGTCCTAGGAAGTCTATTGATGAATTAATCATCCTAATCTCCATGTACTTCTCCGGTCCTAGTAGCTCGTATATTTTCCTCGAAATTATTGGGGATTCTATGATGGGCTCGGTGGGCTTCTCCTTTATAACTGGTTTCTTCAACAGGTTTCGGGTAAGCTTTGACAGTGGGTAGCCTTTGTTTAAGGCTTCGAGGTGGTAGTAGGTTTTCATGTGTTCTGTGTATAGTTTTGCTATGTATTCTTTCTTGCCCTCATCGAGTTTGTAGTATAGTTCTCCTGCTATAAGTGATGCTAATGCTATATCTGCTAGGTTTTCAGGGCTTATCGTCTCGGGCCTGTCTCCATCCGTGTGGTAGTATTTACTTGGCCATTCGTTTAGCATTACTGCTTCTATCCCCCATGATAGGAATACGTCGTGGTCGCTCCCCATCCCGTATGGTGCAGGCGTGTATTTAATGGTTGGAGCCGTGTATCCGGTGAAGGTTTTCTTCTTGTTAAAGGTTTTCCTCAGACTGATCCATAACAGTGGTGTTATCTTGTAGCTGTATAGTCTGGGAGGGTTTACCAGGGCTAGTACAGATCCGGTTACTTCTTGTTTTGAACCGACCATGTCTAGGTTTATTACTGCCTCGATCGTTTCAGGGATTATCGTGTCTAGGAATACTGTTCCGGTGTATTCGGGTATCCATGCATGACAGAACCCCTCACTATTCAACTGCGAGGCTGTTAATGCTATTAACGCGTTAACTACTGATCCACTAGCATTATCGTGTGCTCCGGGTTTTGGATGACAGATATGGCTAGTATAGAGTATCCTTGGATCCTTCCCGTAGCACGTCGTTAGTATCGGCAATCCCTCATTGTGTATCTCAACCCTACTCTTCCAGCAAGCCTCGATCCTTGTCCTCGGAGACTGTATCTTCCTAGATATAATCTCTACTGCTAGCCTGTAGGGTATATTCACTACCACCTTATCCCCTCTAATTTCTCCGGGCTCGAGGAATAAGCCCGTGTATGGTACATGGTTTGGATCCCTGTTTTTCGTATAGTATACTAGTAGTCTTGCATCGCTGTGCTTGTAGTGGTGGTATAAGTACCCGGTTACTAGTACTGCTTCCCCACTACATGTTTTCTCCCCGCAAATCCTTACTTCACCGCATCCCTCCCCGGCCCCGGTGTGTGCTGATAGTAGTGTTGGATGGTCTTGGAGGTCTAGCCTTGTAAGGGTTTTACCATTGATCTTTAACTCCAAGAATCCTTCAACGGGATCCCATGAAATGGGTGCCTTAATAAAACCCTTCTCGCCCCCCGGTTCTACCCGGTTAATTTTTACCGGTAACCCAGCGTTTTCAAGTACTTCTCCCAGTTCCCGGATACTGCTCCATAAGTCTCTGGATCCCTGTATTCTGTGATGCCTTGTTATCAGTGATAATAGATCCCATGCTAGGCTTGGATGGATCAATCCCTTAAACCTCTCATAAAGCTCCCCCATTATCTGCAACCCATTAACACACCCCCAGCATAGACCATGGTATTAATTATATTCCACGGGTTATAATCATGTTTTATATTAGAAGAGTAGGGCGAGGGGGTGCCGGGCTGGATTGACTGATAGGCGTGCCTTGATTATTACTGGTCCATTATTCGAGGATATCGAGTTATTGTATCCGTATTATAGGCTTCAAGAGCTGGGTTTCGAGGTACACATTGTTAGTCATCCAAAATATGGTTTCGAGCTTACTGGGAAGCATGGTTATAAGGTTAAAGTAGATCTCCAGCCAAACCAGGTTGAGCCTGGGGATTATGATGTACTAGTACTTCCTGGTGGTAAGGGGCCTGAGAGGGCTAGGGTTTTCCCGGAGATCGTTGATATCGTGCAGTGGTTTATGGAGAATAATAAGCCAGTAGCCGCGATCTGTCATGGCCCACAGTTATTGATTAGTGCAAGCCTCAGAAACCCATCAATCCTTAAGGGCCGCCGGGTTACGAGTACCCCAAGTATAAGGGATGATTTAATTGCTGCTGGTGCTGAATGGGTTGATGAACCAGCTGTTGTTGACGGTAACCTTGTAACTGCCCGTCTCCCGCCGGATATACCCTTCTGGATGAAGAAGTTCATAGAACTGTTGAGAAAACAAAATATCATCTAAGTTTGACATTATATCATACCTCTATGACTATGAAGTATTATTCCCGGGGATTTGTCCGATTATGATGTTTTTCTTAATCCAGTAATACCCGACTTTCTCGAAAACATAGGTATTGTTATTACAGTATATAATTAGTACGAAGTGGGGTTTTACCAGGTTATCTGAGATATAAATTATATGTGTGATAGTATTATTATAGACGGTATAACCCGAGAACTCGAAAATCTCATCAAACCTTATTGTTTTATTTGTTACTTTCTTCACCAGGTCTTGATATAGTTGCATGCTATAGTTAACCGATGGACATATACATGAACGATTTAATCCTCGAATAGATTTCTCCAATGAAAAAATCATTTGAGACAAGTCGTCGGAGAGTTCAAAGTGGCACCATGTAGAGT
>WAON01000162.1 GCA_015521265.1 Desulfurococcales archaeon | reverse complement strand
GTATCACCTTTTTTGAAACCGTTTGTCTCTTTAATGCCGGGCTTCATAACATCAGCACCTCGTAATAATGGTTTTAGTGCACCTTCATCGACAACGGCGTATTTGAAGACTTCTTTAACGTAATTAATGCTTTTATTGCTAATTATTTCTGCTATTAGATGTAGGGTTGGGTAATACTTGTTATGATATTTGAAGAATGATGGAAATTCATTAATTAATATTAATTCTATCTCATTGTCAGTCGTAGTTATTCTTTCAACTTTCAGCCTCCTTATGTTATTTTTTCCTTCCATAATATATCTATACGTATTTGAGAGTTCTTCGAAGAGTTTCTTCTTTTCCTTCTTAGAAAGTAGGTGGCGTAAAATTTTCATAGCTTAAACCATGTAGTGATGTATTGTAGAGGGAATTAATTTTTAATCCCTAATAGTATGGGGTAGTATGGGGTAGAAGAAAATTGACTGAAACGGCTCGTAGAATATTAGTAGAATCCGTGGGCTCAATAGTATTGGTAAAGTTAAAGGGTAATAGAGAGGTACGTGGAAAGCTTAAGAGCTTTGATCAACATCTAAATATTGTATTGGAAGATGCCGAGGAAATAAGAGAGGATGGTACACCAAGGAAACTTGGTACGATTGTTATACGTGGAGATAACGTAGTATTAATCTCGCCCTCACCAACATAAATCCTTATAGGCCATTATTATAGAAGAGTAGGGGATAGTTATGGGAAAGGGAACACCTGCTTTCGGAAAGATGAGTAAAGGAAAAACACATATACGATGTAGGCGTTGTGGAAGGCATTCGTTTAATGTAGCGAAGGGTTACTGTGCAGCATGTGGGTTTGGACGTTCTTCGAGAATGAGAAGGTATTTATGGCAGAACAAGAAAGTAAATAGAACAAGATTACGCTAAATCAACTACCAATCACATAATACTATAATTAATTATTGTTAAAATCTCGTGTTTTGGGCTATAAATATTTAGTAATTTCAGCATTATTGTTATGTGTTATACAAGTCTTAGACTCTCCATTATACGTGGAGCATAGACCTCTAGATCTTCTGGTAATCCTAAACGCGAGCGTGTTCTCTTGCTCATTAATTTATTATAGAAGGCTCTGGTATTTGATGGTTCTCCGTGATTTAATATTATTCTTCTTGGTTTGGGCTCGATGTTTCTTAGAAAGTCCATTAGTTGTCCTCGATCTGAGTGTCCTGAGAAACCCTCAATACTCCTGACCTCAAGATTTATCTTCAATATTTCTATTCTCCCGTTTTCTCCGACCATAGGTATTTCTCTTGCACCATCCTTAATTTTTCTTCCAAGAGTTCCTTCTACTTGATAGCTAACGAATACAAGACTGTTTCTAGGATCTGGTGCAAGCATCTTCAGGTAGTCAACTGCTGGCCCTCCAGTAAGCATTCCTGAAGTAGCCATAATTACACAAGGTTCTCCTTCAACAATATCCTTTCGTGCTTCTCTTCCTTCGACACGTTTAAAGAATTCGGCACTAAATGGATCTTGGTCGTTGTAGATAGCCGTCATTACTTCTCTTGAGAGTAGTTCAGGATATTGTGTATGTATTGCTGTTACTTCGTCTATTAGTCCTTCTATGTATACTGGTATTTCGGGTAGTATCTTTTTACGTATGGCATTTGCTATAACTAGCATTATTTCTTGACCTCTACCGACCGATAATACTGGTATCAGAACCTTTCCGCCTCGCGAAATAGTTCTGGTGATAATTTCTATTAGTTGTGCTTCTGCTTCTTCACGGGGTGGCTGGTCTTGTCCGCCATAGGTTGTCTCCATGATTAATGTTTCAACACGCGGAAACTTATCGTTAGCACGTTCGAGAAGTCTTGTCCTGGCGTATTTGAAATCCCCTGTATAGACTATGTTATGTAGTCCTTCACCTATATGTAGATGTGCCATTGCTGAACCTAATATGTGTCCGGCATTATAGAAGGTTAACCTAATATCGGGTGCAATGTCTGTTACTTCATTATATTTAAGAGTAATTGTATGTAGCAACATTTTTCTTACTTCACGTTCGCCGTATGGAGGTGTTCTTCCTTCTCTCTGAACTACGCCTAGGTAATCTTGTAGCATTAATATGGTAAGATCTCTTGTTGGTTTTGTCATGTATACGGGGCCTTCATAACCGTACTTAAATAAGAGTGGAACTAAGCCTGTGTGATCTAGATGAGCATGTGTTACTATCACGGCATCAAGTTCTTCTATAGGAAAATCGTGTATATCGAGTCTTGGATAAGCTGTTAGGGGATTATTCGCTCCTAAATTTATGCCTAAATCCATTATAACCTTGCTTTCTGGGGTCTCAACTAGTATAGCTGATCGTCCAACCTCCATGAATCCGCCAAGTGTTGTTATTCTAACATATGAGTCTTTAAACACCAGTGTTCGATGTATACGCTCTCCTGTTCTTCTCAAGAAATTTAGACGATACTCATTTTCTAATAGTAACTGATTCAATA
>WAON01000161.1 GCA_015521265.1 Desulfurococcales archaeon | reverse complement strand
CACTTAAATCATCACTCGACCTAGAAATAATAAACAAAGTACTATACCTACCACCCAATATACAGAAGATAATACCCTACATGGATGTCGGTGAAGCTGTCCTCCAGTCTAAAACTTATAAAAAACCGGTAGTTATAAGGGTTGTATAAGTGTAAAGTAATCCTTGTTAATATTACTCTTCTTCTTCACCGCCGGGTCCTTTACCGGTTTCCTCTGGTTTTTCAATCTTTGAAGCAGCGATTACATCATCGATCCTTAATACTATAGTTGCAGCTTCAACACCTGCTTTTATCGCATTCGCTTTAACGCTTACAGGCTCTATTACTCCGAGCTTCATCATGTCTTCTATATCTCCGGTGAATACGTTTATACCATACCATTTACCGTCTTCCTTCTCGTGTGCGGCGCGGAGCTTCATAATGATCTCTACCGGGTCTAGTCCAGCATTTTCTGCTAGAGCCATTGCTAGTCCTTCAAGGCTCTTAGCAAAGGCTTCAACTGCTAATTGCTCCTTCCCGCCTATTGTCTTAGCGTAGTCTCTTAAGTGTTTTGCTAGTTCTACTTCAACCGCTCCACCGCCTGCAACGATCATTCCATCCTTTATCGCGTCTGCTACAGCTGCTAATGCATCTCTAAGGCTTCTCTCCGCTTCATCTACTAGCCTTTCAAGTCCTCCGCGGATCACTATGCTTACAGCCTTCGGGTTCTTGCATCCCTCGACGAACACCATCTTATCTTCTCCAACTTTCTTCTCCTCAACTTTCTCGGCTTCACCGAGGTCTTCGGGTGTTAGGTCGTCGATGTTGCTTATAATCTTCCCGCCTGTTGCTTTTTCTAGTTTTTCCATGTCTGATCTTTTTACTCTTCTTACTGCTAGTATTCCTTTCTTTGCTAGGAAGTGCTGCGCAACCTCATCAATACCCTTCTGACAAATAACAACATTAGCACCAGTAGAAGCAATCTTCTCGACCTGCTCTTTTAGAATCTTCGCTTCTTCATCTAGGAAAGCCTTGATCAGGTCTGGGCTGGTAATGTTTATCTTAGCTGTTATTTCCGGTTTCTCTACTTCCAGCGGTGCATCGATTAATGCGATCTTGGCGTTTTCGACGCGGCGAGGCATTCCCGGATGCACTACTTCCTTGTCAAGGACTACTCCATAGACTAGCATGCTGTCTAGGAGGCTTCCACCATACTTCTTTATGATCTGGATGTTGTCTAGGTCTATGTAGTATTTATCTCCACGCTTCTCAGCTATTTGTTTTACTGCTTTGACTGCCAGTTCTGCAAAGTATTCTCTTGCATCATGTACTGCTTTGCTTGTTAGGCTTGTCATTGCTATTTTCTTCAGTGTTTCTTCATCATCGATGTTTATTGGTACGGCTATTTCGTATAGGTATTTTATTGCTTCGGTCAGGGCTTTCCTGTATCCGCTGACTATTACTGTTGGATGTATGTTTTTATCGAGTAATTCCTCTGCATGCCTTAGTAGTTCTCCAGCGAAGATAACGGTTGTCTTTGTTCCATCACCTACTTCTTCATCCTGCCCCTTAGCGATTTGTACTAGCATTTTAGCTGCTGGGTGTTGTAGTTCTGCTTTATCCAGGATTGTTGCTCCATCATTAGTGATCGTGACATCTCCTAGGGCGTCTACGAGCATTTTATCCATCCCCTTTGGTCCTAGCGTTGTTCTCAGCATTTCTGCTACTGCTCGTGCAGCCATAATGTTTGTTCGGAGCGCGTCTCTGCCTGTCGTTCTCTGTGTTCCTTCTTTAAGTATTAGTACGGGTATACCCATTGGTTCGACTACCATCCAGTATCACCCATCAAGTTTTCCTTTACCGCTTAGGAATAACTAAGCGAGTATCATGGTTATAGTTCCAGATATCATCCATGAAACCACTTCTATATAAACCTATCCCTAACGGGGGTGGGGATATGTTTTAAAAGCCCCGAACGAGATAATCCATGAAGACGAATAGTATCTACGGGGGATTATAGGGATGGGTAAAGTTAGGACGAAGATGATTAAGAGGACTGCTAGAGAGTTACTCGAGAAGTATCCGGACTTGTTCATATGGGATTTCGAGCATAATAAGAGGGTTGTTTCACGCCTGGTCGACGTTAAGTCTAAGAGGGTTAGGAACCAGATCGCCGGGTATATTACTCATTTAGTATCGATACAGTTGAAGAGGCAGCAGAGACAGTAGTTTTAACATGGGTTTAGGCAATAAGCTTTGAGTAATGGGAAAAACTCGATCCTAAGCATTAAAGCCTCCGGTGATGGCTGGTACTGGTTATCATATCTAGGTTATAGGGTTGGCTTCATAATTTATAAGTGTGTAGGGGAAAAACCTGGTTTTGAAGAAGAAGTAGATGCTTTGAATCCTCCTAGTACATGTCCTGTAGCAATAATTCCATCACTTATGCTTTCTACTGCTTACCAAGTGATCCAGGGTATAGTATACTTTACTGGTTCTGAAAAGCCCAGGTTGAGGGTTAGGAATAAGGGATTACTGCTTGCAATGCTCTTAACGGGGAAGCGGCAGTTGAAGGATTATATTGTGGAAGCAAGTGATTCCTACCGTAAGAGTGGTGGGACATACTATATTGTAGGGCTTAAATGTAGTTATTCATGGAAACCTCCCAGTAATTGCCGAATTGTTAGGATTGAAGATTTAGGCACAGCTATTCATCCAGCGGTAAAAAACCTTAAACACTTACTCGACGTAGTATCCTAGCAGGGGCGTGGAATCTACCATTCTTCCTCTTCTTCCCACCATTCTTCTTCCTCTTCCCACTCCTCTTCTTCTTCCCACCACTCCTCCTCAATCATGGATCAACACCAATCCTAGCTGTTTTTCAGAATGTTTCCCATTTATAGATTCCACGAGGATTGGTTAAAAGCTATTACTCCTATAGAGTATGTTTTAAGGAGGGAATACGTGTGGAAATACAAAATAACCCGGGGGGTTTAGGCTTACTCAGAACCCCCTTCTTCCTCTTGGAATGTCTCGAGGAATACTTCATAGTATTCTTTTAGTATTTCTCTTTCCTCGGGGGATAGTGTTGCTTTCCTTGCTACCGTAGCTTTCGATGTAATGACTCTCTTCTCTTTTTCAACCTGGTATTTTAAACGGTAGGATTCAGCTGTTTTCTTATCTGCTTTAACTTCGTATCCGCACCTAGTGCATCTTAAATAGATCTCGTTTCCCTTCTTAACCGGTATCATTGGTCCGCCGCATCTGGGACAAAACTTTACCATGTCATTACCCCGTTTCCTCTATTTTTCACAACGGAATACTGTACCTATGTGGTTAGAGATTAATTCATAATATCTTTATAAAATTATCCTTGCTATAGATACGGTATCTACTTGTAGCAATCGTATTTACTAGTAATAAGGGAATTAGTAGTGGTCAGTACCTCACCCGAATATCTTCATTGCACTCTATTGTGCTCCCGCCGTCGCCACACATCATCCCATAATACTACTCCTTAATAAACCGGGTTAAATCCTTAAATACAGTGAGTGATTAATGCCTACTGCTTATTGGATAAGAGTATTGTGGGGATTGATTGTTTTGGTGCGGGTTGCCGTTGTTGATAGAGAGTACTGTAAGCCTAGTAAGTGTAATCTTGAATGTATACGTTTCTGCCCTGTTAATAGGACTAGTAGGAAGAAGGCAATAGAGCTTGACCCGAGCGGCAAGTATGTTGTAATATATGAGGATATATGTATCGGGTGTGGTATATGTGTTAGGAAGTGTCCCTTCAACGCTATATCGATCGTGAACCTGCCCGACGAGCTTGAGAAAAACGTTGTACACCGCTATGGTGAGAATGCTTTCAAACTATACAATCTTCCGATACCTAAGATTGGCGGGGTTATGGGGATTATTGGGAGGAATGGTTCTGGGAAGACTACTAGTATAAAGATCCTTTCCGGACTATTGAAGCCTAACCTTGGAAGGGTTAGGGATCCTCCGGAGTGGGATGAGATTGTTAGGAGTTTTAGGGGTACTGAGCTACAGAATTACTTATCGAAGATTGCTAATGGGGAGATTAGGACTGCTGTAAAGATCCAGTATGTTGAGATTGCTAAGAGGAGGCTTAAGGGGCGTGTAGGGGAATTATTAGGGAGGGCTGATGAACGCGGGATTCTTAGGGAGGTAATCGATAAGCTTGCATTGAGGAATATCGTTGATAGGAAGATCCAGGAATTGAGTGGTGGAGAACTCCAGAAGTTTCTAGTTGCAGCTGTTTTATTGAAGGATGTAGACGCCTACTTCTTCGACGAGCCTTGTAGTTATCTAGATGTAAGGGAGAGGATGAGGGTTGCAGAAGCTATTAGGGAGTTTATAAATGTATCCCGTAAATACGTCTTCATCGTGGAGCACGACTTAATGATACTAGACTACATAAGTGACTATGTCTCAGTAATATATGGTGAACCGGGAGTATACGGTATAGTTTCGAAACCCTACGGTGTCCGTGCAGGGATAAACTACTACCTAGACGGGTATCTGCCAGCTGAGAACATGCGTATACGCCGGGAACCTATAAGGTTCCATGTAATCCTTGAATCCACGCTATACCCTGAGAACGAGTACCCCGTGGTTAAGTGGGAGAAACTAGTGAAAACCTACAAGTCTTCAGGTTTCAAACTACTAGTTGAGGAAGGGGAGGCTTATCCGGGAGAAGTCCTTGGAATAATAGGTCCGAACGGGATCGGTAAGACAACCTTCATTAAAATACTAGCAGGCAGACTAGAACCGGATGAGGGGCAGGTACTAGTATCTGTTGAGAAGATCAGTGTTAAACCCCAGGAACTATCCCCTAAAGTCTTCCCCGAGGAAACAGTAGCAGCAAACCTTCGAAGAGCAGACCCATTAACACTAAACCCAAGCTCATGGATATACGCAGAACTAGTCAGGAAGCTCGGCTTAAACAAAATGCTCGATAGAAGCGTTGAGGACCTAAGCGGCGGGGAACTACAGAAGCTAGCTGTTGCGGTAGCACTAGCAACACCAGCAGACCTATACCTACTAGACGAGCCATCAGCCTATCTAGACGTTGAGGAGAGGCTCAGCGTAGCAAGGGTGATTAGGAGGATAATCGAGGAGAAGAGGAAAACAGCCCTAGTAGTAGAACACGACCTCATGCTACAAAACTACATATCGAACAGAGTAATAGTATTCACTGGAAAACCAGGAATAGAAGGGAAAGCATCAAAACCAATGAGCAACAGGCAAGGATTCAACAAGCTACTAGGAGAACTAGGAATAACAGTCAGGAAAGACCCACAAACAGGTAGGCCAAGAGTAAACAAGCCAGGCTCATACCTAGACCGAATACAAAAAGCCAAAAAACAATACTACATAGCATAAACAATTGAGTTTAACCCATTACGAAACCTGTCTCTTATACACATCTCCGAGC
>WAON01000160.1 GCA_015521265.1 Desulfurococcales archaeon | reverse complement strand
GAAAAAACATACATACTAAGCAAGCCAACATTCAAAACATACATACCTACCGATAAATACACAGTTATAATAGAACCAGTGAATCTAGGGAACAAGACGCTCGGAGACATCTATCTAGACAACAACTATGTAATAACTAGTAAAACAGGCAACACAGCATCCTTTACGCTCTCAGGGCTCAAACCAGGTAGTAAACATGTAATAACGATCAAGTATATACCGGCTGGTTCACTCGTATCAGGCCCTCCAATAAGCCTTCTAGCTTTCACATTAATAGCCGTTGCAGGTATTATGGTTATATTGCTAGTAGTCTATTATAAGAGGAGGAGATATTGATCGTGGAGTGGTGGTTTCAGCGTTGAAGCCTGTACTCCAGGTAGCACTAGACATACCGGATTTATTCAAAGCATTGAGGTTAGCAACTAGAATATCAAATAATCTAGGATGCAATGGATTATGGCTCGAGGCTGGAACACCCCTACTAAAAAACTGGGGCTCTATAAGTGTTAAGGCTTTAAAAGAGACGACTAAATGCGTAGTTGTTGCTGATACTAAAACAATGGATACCGGCGCTCTCGAAGCCGAATTAATGCTGAAAGCTGGTGCAGATGTAGTCACCGTGCTCGGATTAGCGGATGATTCAACAATAAATGACGCATTGGAAAAAGCACATTCACATGGGAAAACCGTTATGGCCGATCTAATAAACCATCCGGACCCTGTTAAGAGAGCGGTAGAACTAGACAGTATTGGTGTAGACATAATACTCTACCATGTAGGGATCGACGTACAAGTTAAGAGAAAGATAACAGCTACAGACATGCTAAATGAAATAAAGGCTTTAAGGGAGAGGATAAGGGCTAAACTAGCAGTTGCCGGAGGAATAAAGCATGGTGGTGCAAAACCCCTTGTAAGCGCTGGTGCTGACATAGTAATTGTGGGAGGAGCTATTACTAAAGCCGTAGACCCGGTCGAATCGACTAAGAAGTTCCTCGAGGAGATAAATAGTTAAAAACTCGGCACTTTTACGACACGGCTAGGTAGCCCACTGTTAACTACTTCCTTATACTTCCTCCTATGCTTCTTGAGGAGGTCATTAAGTAGTTTTACAGCCCTCCTCTTATCCTCGCCGCAGAGGATCCGGCCTTCTACACAATCCCTATACAACTTGTAGAGGTCTTCATCCCTATTATAGAGGAAGTACATGTATAACTCGTAAACAACACACTTCTCCGGTACACCGCCCAGTCTCCTCTGCTCATAAGCAGTAGCCCTACCACCAGTCAAGGCCATCAATACCTTCCTCTTAACAGTTTCAGGAGTGTCTAGGAGGAACACTGCATAATCCGGGTGGCTACTACTCATCTTATTACCATCGAGTCCGCGGATGAACTTGTGGTAGAATGATGAAGGCCTCCGCAATCCAAGTTCATTCTCGAACCGATCAGCTATATCCCTTGAAAGCCTAATATGCGGATCCTGATCTGCTCCAACCGGCACGAGGATGTATTTATAACCACCATATTCTTCAAGCTGCATATGGAGTATATCTGCGGCCTGTGTTAATGCAGCCATTATTTTCGATGGTTCTAGTTTTCCATATATAGCCTCCATTTCGGCTATTGTTACCTTCCTCGAGAACATCTGTATTAATCGGTAGTAGGGGGTTGTATGTGCTGTCTGGAAGTAAAACTCCGTCTTTTCAGGATCCAGCCCCCATGCTAGAGCGTGTGCAATATACTCGACCCCATACTCTATAACTTCCCTCCTAGACTTTCTCCTAACAGCGTAAGCTTCGGCATCCGCTACAACGATCTTTACATGGGCTCCGAGGCTCTGCAGATACCTTAACTCCTCAATCACCATCAAATGCCCAAGATGGGTATGACCACTGGGCATGAAACCGGTTAGAACAGCTACTTTCTCGCCCTTCTTCAAAGCATCGATCCATTTATCGAAGTCTCTATGTCCGAATACTATCTTACGTGTAAAGAAGTAGTGTTTTACGGGTAGTTTATCGATCACATTATCTATGGGCTGAATGCCGAACTGTTTAAATAGTTTCTCGTATCGTTCGATTGCGAAATGCCCCCACGGATCAAGTCTTACTTCGCCCATAACAGCTCACTTCCCATAAACAATTGATCACTCATAGTAACGTGTTCTATCAAAGATATAAATTGAATCTTTTTTAAACACAACCATATCGGGAGAGTAAGGTGCTCGTTTAACAATGGATGCATAAATATTCCAAGTCCTACCACTCGGTAACCCGAGCTCAACGCCCAGCATATATGCTTCCCTCCCCAACTCAATAGTTTTCGGCTGGAGTCCTAGAGCAGATGCTCCATTAATCGTTAAACCCTTAACGATGAGCTTAGGGCTAATCTGTGGTTTTAAACTGTAGAATAGATCGGCTTCAACCATTACGTCTAGGCTGAAACAGCCAGCATTATCAGTTCCGAAAGCGAATTCCCCACCATATATTAATAGTTTCTCAACGTTGGCGATACGCCCGGTAAACCATAAATTGCTCCTCGGATTAATAACCAGTATAATATCCTCATCAGCAAGCCTCCTCAACTCCCAATCTTCGAGAAAAACACCATGCACAACATGTTTTAGCCTAACACCATGATCTAAGAGGTAGTGTAGACCACCCACACGCTCCATCTTCCTAGTCTCGGAGACATGGGCTGAAACCGTGTAAAGCCTAGAGACACGAGCTAAAGGGTCAAGCACCCATGACGGTACAATTGTAGGGTTTGAAACACCTATACCGCCGCAATTGGAAGCTATGCTTAATAATTCATCCATACCCGTACTCCGCCAGTCTAGTGGGCGGGATAGACCAATATATATTGTATCAATGGATTCTAAGCTACTCCTATACGTACTACATGTATCAGGTAGCTCCTGGTAGTCTCCAACACTATAAAGAATAGACAGCTTGTCTAGGCTAATCGGTGTAAGGAGTGGTTCCCGGTATAAACGTATTAGTGGATGCTTTAAACCCTTACGTCCAACATACCCGGATAAATCGAGACCTATACAAGCTTCTGGAATCCTTAAATCACTCAAGTGAACATGCGTATTAACCGGGAGGGGAAGTACGGCGTCAAAAACGAAATCACTATTGGAAACCCATTTATCCATAATATCAACGATAAATCCATCCTCAACGACTATACTGGAACGACCAGCATCTTCTAATTCATCACCCAGTAAGAGATGATGAGTATTGATCACGTAGCGGCTCGGTGCCGGAGATCCCTTCTTCACCTCTCCGACTGGACTAGGAATCTTCATCGCCAAAACTCTCTAGTAGCTAGTGATCGGGGAAAATAATATGATAACCCCCATAAATATATTGAG
>WAON01000159.1 GCA_015521265.1 Desulfurococcales archaeon | reverse complement strand
CTCATAGGGTCCCGGGCATTTGGCCCGATTAGTTTGTTTAATATATTGGTATTATTTGCATTTATCCATATATCATACATTACGACTTTCCTTCCGATAAGGGTGTAGGGAATCGAAACTGATGCCTTAATAGATTTAGACAGTATTTTTCCTTTTTCAATTTTGTATCCGTTCCTAATCATGAAGTTATATATACCGGGATAGTTTTGCCTTATGAACGTATTAATCCATAAATTTACGTATTGTTTCCAATTATCACTTGACGATTTAGGATCTAAATATAGATTCCTATAACCGAAGACGTGTAAAACTTCGTTTCTAGTCGAACCCTCTATGCCTGATAATACAGTAGATCCATAACCCTGATCATCAACCCAGTCTATGATAACATTTAACCCAACATCGTGTTCGAACCATTGTGTGTTATTAAGAATAGTGTAGGCACTAATGAGAGAATTGTAGGATGATTGACCATTGAGCAAATTTATAATATAGTCTTGTACAAAGTATGCCCAGTACGTCGAATAGGGTGTTGATAGAGTTGTATCTGCTCCTAGTAGTGATCTACCTATCCAGTAATCTGGGAAGTCGCCGCCTCTCTTTGTGAATCTAAATGTCCATCTCCACCCATATGTTTGTGATGCTGGTGCATTTACACTATTACAGCCCAGTAAGAATACAAATGCTGGTAGGTTATTCCATCCCAGTGCTCTTATTTGATCATCTATCTCGGTCGAACTTAGAATTACCTGCATCGTGTTTTGTTGTATAGATGCTTCTGCCCATCTATAGGGGAATGCATGACTTGTTACTTGGTTATTTGTTTGATTTATATTGTATATTCCATATTGCCAATTGTTGAAGTGTCCAAATATGAATAATATGCCTCTTGGTGGTTCCTCGTATAACAGTGTCTCTGCGACCGGATACCTTAACTGGTAATTAATATCGTCTGAGGGGCTATGGGTTAATACATAGTTTGTTGTATTGAAAATCTCTTTAAGACGGAGATTATGACTATTAAACATATTCATTATCCTATTTGCAAGGAGGTTCATATTATATTCTAGCGTTGAGAAGTAGTATTGATTGTTTCTCCTTCCCGCATCTGTAAAGAATACTATTGTATATTCATCCGATGATGTATAATATTGATCCTGCTGTAATTGCACTGTAGTATGTTCACCTGTTTGTTCTATACTGATTGGAGTAACGGTAGAGATCATGATGAACACTAAGAAGAGGCTAATAATTAATACATGTAGCTTCATTTTCGGTCACTACTGCCCCGGGTACTACAATTGTATTTTTGTCTATCAATCTATAAAAAGATTTTGTAAAAAAGTCTTATAGTGTTCATTTATATTATTGTTGTTATTATGTCTTTTATTGTGGGTGGTGTTGTATGGTTGTTGTTCCCGGTCCTTGTGGTGAGAAGGTTGGACATTATAGTGTTGTTGGGGAGGAGAGGGTTGGTGAGGAGTTGGCTGAGAAGACTTGGATTCGCTGGCTTGTTAGGAGGGAGGATGGGGCTCCTACTTTTGCGTTGAGGATGTTCCGGGTTGAGCCTGGTGGGCATATTAGGGAGCATTTTCATCCCTGGGAGCACGAGATCTATGTCTTGGATGGTGTCGGCGAGGTCAGGATCGGTTCTAGGGTTTACCGTGTTTCCAGTGGTTTCTTCCTCTACATCCCCCCGAATGTCCCGCATGAATACTGGAATCGTGGTGATCGAGACCTAGTATTCCTCTGCATTATACCGCATGAGCCCAGTGTTGGTGAGCGTGGGCGGGTTGAGTGCTGATCCATGGGAACCGGGGAGTTTACATTGAGGATAGGAATAATCGGAACAGGACTAATGGGCTCTAACCTAGCAAAATGCCTCCATGGTAAGGGTGTTGAGCTCATTGTTTATAATAGGACTAGGAGTAAGGCTGAAAAACTCTGCGACGAGATTGGTTGTAGAGTTGTTGATAAGCCTTCGTTGATGAAGGGTGTTGATGCTGTTATAGTCTTCGTATTTGATGATCAGGCTGTCCGCGGGGTATTGGTTGGTAGGGATGGATTAATACGTAGTGGTTCGCCCACTACGGTGCTTAACGCTTCAACGATCACTCCTACCACCAGCCTCGAGGTTGGGGAGACTTTAGAGTCTACTGGTTATACCTATTTTGAAGCACCGGTTTATGGTAGTACTGATGAAGCACGGGAGTGTAGGCTTGTATCAATGCTTGGAGGCGATCAGGATAGAGTGGATGAAGCAGTTAGGATCACGAGCCTATACTCTACCGAGACGATCTATGTTGGCGGTATACCTAAAGCTATGGCTCTAAAACTAGCCCTCAACAATATTGGTCTCAGCCTGCCCCCGATCATTGGGGAGAGCCTGGAGCTCCTCGAGGCTTATAATGTATCCTTGGATAAGTTTATGGAAGTTTCAATGAACCTTTGGTTTGGGAGGATTCTTGAAAGGTATATGAAGAGGATCATGGGTGTAGGCGGAAATATTAGGTTTACTGTTAAGGGCGCTGCTAAGGATTACAGGACGATAACCCGGGCTTTAACGGATAAGTATTATCCAGCTATTATCTCCTCGGCATTAATGAATTACTACACGATAGCTTCTGGTTCAATTGGTTCTAGTGATTATCCGAGAGCTGGGCGTGTATTCCTTAAAAAGACCTCTTAGTAATCAAAGGATAAAACCGTACTTTCCTTTTCTCCTTTAAGGAGGCCGTGCGGGGATCATTCTTGGAAATAATTTGGTTGAAAATAGTTTAGCGTACGATTATTACTGTTACCGGTGAGTTGCTCGCTATACTTATAGCTTTACTACCAATTGTTAATTCGCTTGATAGTGTTCTGCCTCTGGCCCCCATTACTACTAGGTCGTAGTTTCCATTAGCTATTTCGTCTAGTATTGCTCCCGCCGTACTCTTTTCTCCGGGGTCGAATACTAGTTCTTTATACATTACCTCTACACCCTCCTTCTCAATCCTCTTCCTAGCTTTTTCCAGTGGATCATAGTCTGGCTGGTAGCCCTTAGGCTTCGCATATACTACTGTAATGTGTGATCCATAGTGTTTCGCTAAGTCTACTGCTAGTTCTAGTGCCTTCATACTGTTCTCGCTACCGTCTACTGGTACGAGTATTTTACGGAACATGAAGCTTATCTCATAGGTTGGGGCTTCTCTGTAACTCATCTCCCTGATCACCCATCTATCCCTCTCTTATACTATTATAGTATTATCTATAGCTGAGTATTTTAATCATCATTTTACACGGGTTATTATTTTAAAGATGATTATTGATTGTTTCATGATTAATAGGTTGACTCGTTGGGTTTGGGAGTGGTGTTTTATGGATAGTGTTGATTTGAACCGGGTTATTTATGGGCTTGACTATGGTTATCATAAGCTATTCCTTGATATTAGTAGTGATGGACATCTCTTGGTGAGAGTTAGGGATAGATGGGTTGATTTGTACAGGGTTGTTTCCGAGAAGGGTGTTTCCTTAGCGTATATTAGGATTCCGTGGTTGATCGAGTACTTTATGGATCTTGTTGCGGATTCTTTCAGGGAAGCAGCTGAGAAACAAGGTTTCAATGGTAGAGTTTATTATGCATACCCTCTTAAAGCTAATTCCGAAAAACTAGTCCTCAAAACAATCTATGAGCACGGCCGCAGTATGGGTTGGGGGTTTAATACTGGCTCCCTCGAAGAATTAATGGCTATTAGGGAGTTTATCGATGAGCCAAGGATCCTTGTCATTGATGGCGTTAAAGACCGTGAAGTATTGAGGATCGCTGAGAAGTTTCGCAGTAAGGGTTGGATGGTTTATGTTGATGTGGAGGATGAGAGGGATCTCGAACTATTGAAGGATACCGGGCTCAGTCTTGGTTTGAGAGTTAAATTATTGGGTAGTAGTAGTGGTAAGTGGGGTTCTGCGGCCGGTATTGGTTCTAAGTTTGGATTGAATATAACCGTGTTGGAAAGGCTTGCTGAGAAGTATCCGTGGGTTAGGGAGAGGGTTAAACTATTGCATGTTCATGGTGGTTCTCAGCTTACCGATCCCGGTGTTACGCGTAGATTATTGGTTGAGGCGGCTAATATTTACCGTCAATTAAGCAGTTTAGGCTTCAGGATCGAGCGAATAGATCATGGCGGCGGAGTCCCCTATCCCTATGTTTGGAGGGGTCATGGAAACCCCGGCTATAGCATAAGGGAGTACGCTGATATGGTTGTTTCAAGTGTTAAAGAACTATGTAGTAAAGACTTTTGCCCCGGAATCGTTTTTGAAGGTGGGCGCTTCATTGTAGCTGCTCATAGAATTGTTGTTTCAAAAGTGATCTCTGCTAGGCCTTATACCGCGTACTGTACTGATAGGAAAGGGTTCCCGGTGCTAGACGAGATGCGTGGTGCCCGTAGTATTGGTGAGTTGAGGGGTATTGCTAGGAAGCTCGTAGAGCTTCGCACGAGGCTATACCTTAACGTTCATAATTATGGGCTTGATCAGCGTAGGATGCTCGAGGAATTGGAAGCTTGTAGCCGGGAGTTGATCGCGGGGAAGGCCCGGGAACTACTGAATAATAATCCCGGTGAGCTCGGTGATCTTGTGAAGTATATGAATTACTTGCTTGAATACCTTGTATCACCTAGCCGCCGCTTCCTTGTGGATATGAGTGTTTTCCGGGACCTACCCGATAAGTTGATCGTTGGGGATTATTTCCAGCCAGTACCATTGCAGGACCTGGATAAGCCTCCGGAGATCCTAGCGGTGCTGAGCGATAAGACGTGTGATACGATGGGGGAGATCAGCGAATTCATAACTCCGAGCCGCGTAGCTGGCCCAGTATTCACCTCTAAGGATAATAGGCTCATAGCGGTCCCCGGAAAAGAACTTGTACTTAATGGTGTTCCACTACACGATCCAGGCGGGAAGGAATACTATATAGCATTCCTAGACACCGGAGCATATCAGGACATGCTCTCGATGAAGCATAACCTACTCGGGGAGCCAGACGATATAATTCTAGACTAGTATTTACTTTTTGGATAGTAGTCTCTTGATTTGTTCTTCTTCATCAATTGCTTTAAGGAGGAGTTTCTCCCTTATCAATGGATACTTCTCAACAAGTATCTTACCAGTTATTAAAACGTTTTTTAGAAACCATGGAGGCGCTTCGTTTAGTACTTTTAAATCCACAGGGTATCCTAGGTTGCTTGAAAGTTTTTCTTCTAGTTTAAACTTATAATCTAGGTAATCCGTTTTAATGGGTTTAATGTATACGCCGATATCGATATCCCGGAAAGTCTTTCCAGTTATGAATGAACCGTAGACAACTGCGAAGACTATCTCATCCCTATTTATGATCATCTTTTTAATCCTATCCAGTATCTTATCCCTACCCGGCTTATCTAGCTTGTAGAATCTAAAGTATTCCCTCTCCTCGATCTCTAAAGACATGCTCCTCAACCTCTGATATAAACCTTTCAATAACCCCTATATCGGTCTCTTTGAATTCTTTATAAATCCATACATCATCGACTTCCCAATATTTATGTATTATAAGGTTTCTCAGCCTTACCAGTCTCACCATATCCTCGCTAGTCTGAGGGGATATTATACCTTTTTCCATCATTTTCCTAAAGACCGAAGTGTAACCATCAACTTTTTCCACTTCATGCATTTCTCTTAAAATGTATAAGCCGAACGCAACAGATGCTTCAACTATTTCGATGATTACATGACGCAGGGTATACCTGTTCCTAATATCTCCTAGGAAGTCTTCGATGGGTTGGCTAAGAAGATCCCTGGCTAACTCTAGATTTTCCCTAATCTCGCCGAGGAGGTATGAAATCCTTTGATCATCCATAATATTCCCCAAATAATTATGATCACAATTCAACTCTATTAAAGTAGCCTCTGAGCGGGATAAAACAGCGTCTTATACTAATAATCATCGATAAATCCATCTATGCTATCAGGATCGTCTTAACTC
>WAON01000158.1 GCA_015521265.1 Desulfurococcales archaeon | reverse complement strand
TTCCTAGGTACATGTACAAGTACCTGTTTCTACAAGGTATTTTTCGAGGCCTTTTTCCCTTAGGTGTTCTCTTAGGTAATCGTATTTGTCTAGTGGTACAAGATAGGTTCCAGGACATAAGTGTTTACCGTTGAGGTTTTCGATCAATCCTTTCACCCTATACTTACGCCCATTGATCGTTACCGTATTACCCATCAGCATCTTTACTAGTCTACTTCTAACACGTTTATCGATTCCTTTCCTCAACTGCAATACTACATACTTGTTCTTACAAGTCATACCGGTTCACACCCTATTCTTATGTATCCAGGAGCATAAAATACTTAGCAGGACAACCCGGAGAAAATACAAGGATGATTTTATCCCAGGATACTGGCCCGGTACTCGTCTCCTCCGATGAGTTTAACTGGTTTCTCAGTATTGAATACTGTTTTTCCATGCTCATCGATTATCTTAATCCATGCTTCAATGGGCATTTCATCGAATCCTAAACTTATACTGCAGGATCCATCCTGGGCTCTGCAACTACGTGTTTCACCATTCCTAGTTTTTAGCTCGACCCTGTATTTCTCCGGTAGGTTTGTGAGTAATATGTTTTCACCGGTGTTATGGTATAATGATTCCCTGGGTACTGGGCCTGCATTACCTTGTTCTGGTATCCATCCTAGTACTGCTTCTGCGAAGGCGTATCGGTTGTAGAAGTAGTATTTTAACCTGTGCAGTCCCTCGTCGAGAAATACTGGTTCGGATATATATGTTGTAGGTGGTTGATCCTTCCATGCATCTATGACTAGTTTACCATCGATCCAGAGCCTTGAGCCGTCATCGGTTGTAACGTAGAAGCGGTACTCTCCGCTGACCTGGATCTTTATGAATCCCAGCCATGCAATCGCGAAGAACTCAGCTGGTACTCCGGGGCTGGGACTATCCCACCATACATAATTTATCCATGGGACAACTTCTTCCTTAATAGGCTGTAGACTCAGCAAGTCCTCCGGTGGTTCTTCACCGCTCCAATTATAATAGAGGGCTCTTAGCCCCGGTGCGAGGCCGTCCTTTACCTTGACTAGTACAATACCCAAAACACACACCCATTAATGGGACTGGTACAGGTATAATATGGTTATTTTAAAGTATTTAACGGGTAATACCGTTGAAACCTTGGTGGGTCTCGGGGTATTGGATAAGTGTTTTTAAGGAGTTAGGGTTAATTATTGCCTATTACTATAATACATGGTAAAACCTCGTACAACGTATTAGATGGTAGTGCTTATTGCTTATTATTTGTCTTGTTTAAACCGGTTATTGTGGTGATCGATTATGGTTGTAGTTAATCCAGAGCTACTGGATCAAATGTTAAGCGATAAACCATTATTGGAGAAGGCTTATCATACCGCTGCTAGTGATCCCGAGGTGCAGGAGCTTTGGAATATGGCTAATGTAATGGCTGTTAAGAGGCTTAAATACAATGATCACGGCCCAGTACATGCAAGGATTGCCGCTGGTGCAAGCTTGATGCTGTACAAGCTACTAGTCGAGCATGGAGTTGAATCAACACTTGTTAGGGATGGCGTTGTAGATGATTTGGAGTATGCTTGGCTAGTCCCCCTTATGGGTGCGCTGCTACATGATGTAGGGAATAGTATTCACCGGGACATGCATGAGAAGCTGGGCTCCTTACTAGCTAGGCCGATTATTGATAGGGTGCTGGGCAGGGTTATTGATGACGAGCGGCTGCGGATAAGGCTTAGGCAGGAGATCATGCACAGCATACACTGTACAGCCTATGATGTAGACTGCTTAACGATCGAGGCTGGATGCGTAGCCGTAGGCGATGGCCTGGACATGGCTGAGGGGAGGGCTAGGGTACCCTACCGGTTGGGAGGAGTAAACATCCACAGCATATCAGCCCTAAGCATTAGGAAGGTTGAAATCGTAGAAGGGGATAAGACGCCGATAAAGATCCTCGTACACATGACCGAGCGAGCAGGGATCTTCCAGGTGGATGAGGTACTGATGCCTAAACTGAGGGGTACACCGCTTAAAGAACAGGTTGAGATATATGCTATCGTTAACGGGGAGCCCTTGAAGACTTATACGCCGGACTAGGAATAGTATACTTTCACTAGGCTAGAGGGGTGGGTGAAACTGTCATTAATACTTGTAACAGGCGGTGCAGGCTTCATTGGAAGCCATTTAGTAGACAGGTTAGTTGAGAAGGGTTATAGTGTAAGGGTTATCGATAACCTATCAAGCGGATCAATCGAGAACGTTAAGCACCATATCGGTAGGAAAGGCTTCGAGCTGCTAAGGGGGGATTTGAAGAATAGGGAGGATGTCAGGAAGGCCTTGCGGGATGTAGAAGTAATATATCACTTCGCCGCTAACCCAGAGGTTAGGGTTAGCACTGTAAACCCCGAGATACACTTTAGGGAAAACATCCTAGCAACCTTCAACCTACTCGAGGAAGCCCGCCGGGCTGGGAGCGTTGAGAAGATATTGTTTGCTAGCAGTAGCACCGTCTACGGAGACGCCGAGATCATTCCAACCCCGGAAAACCACCCATTCAAGCCGATAAGCGTATACGGTGCATCAAAGGCAGCCTGCGAATCACTACTAAGCAGCTACGGATACCTATACGGTTTCAAAACACTAGCATTAAGATACGCTAACATCGTTGGGCCAAGGCTTAACCATGGAGTAATCTACGATTTCCTAGTAAAACTCAGAAAGAACCCGAGGATACTGGAGGTTTTAGGAGATGGATCACAGCGTAAAAGCTACCTATACGTCACGGACGCCGTTGATGCAACCCTATTCCTCGAGGAGAGGATGAACAAGTTCTACGACGCCTACAATATAGGTAATGATGACTGGATAACTGTTAGGGAGATAGCAGAGATCGTATTGGAAGCAGCCGGGCTAAGGGCAGAGATAAAATATACTGGCGGGACAAGGGATGGGCGTGGATGGCCTGGTGATGTCAAGTTTATGAGGCTAAGCATCGAGAAGATCAAATCCCTCGGCTGGAAGCCCAGATATACTAGTAGGGAAGCAGTAAAGCTAACAGCCCAGCACTTAGCAGGGATCATACTAGGCTAAACACTTATTTCCCCACGGATAATCTTCTCAGCTAGCTCTATGAAGCCATAACCGCTGGGATTCTCGGTTACTAGGTCCGCAGCCTCCTTCAACTCCTGATCAGCGTTGGATACAGCTACTCCAAGCCCAACGGTCTCGATCATCTCCCGATCCATCTCGCTATCACCTATAGCAGCGAATTCGCTCAGCGGTATTCCTAGTTTTCCGGAAATGTATTCGAGTGCTTTAGCCTTAGAAGTATCCATCGGTGTTAGGTGTACTGCGTAGCCACTATAACCAACCTTAACAAAGGGATACTTCCCGCCCAGATCACTTCTAACCCTTTCCAGAACTCTACTAATCACCCCTTTACACTCATCCCGAACCCGGAAAGCATAATCGTGTAGCCTGTAAATATTCTGCCAGCTGGGATATAGGCAGTCTCCATAATGCTCCTCCACATAGACGGCTGCCTCCCTAGCAGTATACTTTGTTAAATGCTCGATCCTATTACCCCCAAAATACACTAGGGCTCCCGACTCGCCTATAGCGGGGCCGCTGAGCCCGAAATACTTCTTCAAACCAATAACGATCGGCAAGGTATTAGAAGATACGAGGACAACCATAACACCATGCTCCTCCAAGTCTCGAAGCGCAGAAACAACACCCGGAGGAATAATAGTTGATTCCCGGTTAATCGTCAATGTACCATCAATATCAGCCGCTAAAACCCTAATAGCCAATACTCCTCCCTCGAAACATTATTCTTAAACCCGAATATCATCCTGGGACTTTAAATGATTGCTCGTAGTGGTAGAGTTCTTAGTAAACGATCAGGGGCCGCTAGTAAACACTGTATTATAATGCTATATCGTAATGTATGGTGAAGAAGTATAGTCTTAAGTATAATGGCGGTGTATAATACCTAGAAGTTCATGTTGCTCTACAAAGTAGTAAAATGGATGCTCTATATGTATCTATAAAATCTATCTATTGCAGACGTTATGAGGTCTACTGGATTAAGTCATCGAAGGAATATATGTTAATCCCGTATTTTTCCCGTATTATATCCTTAAATCCTAGTATGAGTTTATCCTCGGTTACTAGTGGTTCATGCTCCACTATCGCCGTAGCAACTATAATGCAGTCGATGTAGTCATTAATATTTTCACGCAGTTCATCCGCTACTTCAATGATCTCCTTCTTATAGAAAGGTATGACGCGGAATGCTCTTAGTATTGTATTGATAGCTTTATAAACGTAGAATGGGGGAACTCCAAGCTTTGCAGACTTCGCTTGTAATTCAAATATTGATATCAAGTTGATCTTTAAATCACTTAAATCCAATTTAATCCGAAGCCTATTCTCTACAAGTGCCCTTAAGAGATCTGTCTTAACACTTATTCTAGCCAATGGTAGGAGATAAGTTGTGTCTATTATCATCTATCAGCAAACCTCCTACTTAGTTCTCTACGGAATTTATAAAAATCTTCCTCAGAGATCGACGCTATTTTTTCACTATATAATAGTTCAATTAATTCTTCTCTACCACTGAGG
>WAON01000157.1 GCA_015521265.1 Desulfurococcales archaeon | reverse complement strand
ATATGTATGTCGTGCTTCCGCTTACGATGCATTAGTTCCTGGAATGGTCTAAGCTCGCCGGTCTCAGGGTTATATACGACGATTTCCCCCTCAACGATTGCTTCATTAGCTTTAATGTATTTCCTAGCGTATTCGACGACGTCTGGATACTGGGGTGTAATGTTTTCTAGTCTGCGGCTAAATATCCAGATCTTGTCTCCAGCCTTATGTATCTGAGCCCTCTCACCATCATATTTATACTCTACGTATGCTCTACCACCTGCTTTCTGGAGCATCTCCTTCGGATCATTTAATCTCTCCGCGAGCATTGGCCTAATAGGGATCCCTACCTGTGGTTTTAAGTTCTTTAAAGCTTCTATACCCTGTGTTGCAAGTATCTTAGCGATAAGCCCTAGGTCTGATCTCAGATTATATGCTCTTTCAACAATGGGCCTAGTATGACTTCCTCCCCCATACACTATTGCTAATGCATCCATTATCGTTGCATCACCGATCCCCACTCTCAGCCTTCCTTCTACAAACCTAACAATGTATTTTGCTTCTTTAGGTGCTGCATCAGTTAAGAGGCCGGCTAGTAGTTTAAGCTTAATATCCCTACTACCCTCCCCCTGCGCCATAGCGATCCTAGCTAGTGTATCGTAGACATGGTTAACCGTTAACTCTTTCTTCGCAGGTATAAAGGCTAGTATAGAGACAGTCTTACTCATCCTCTCCTCAGCTTTCTTCTTCAACTGCTCGGCGGCCTTACCGAGATCGCCTAGGGTCTTATAGAGGTTTTCAACATCTGATTCCCGGCTCTGCGTCGCTAGTGCAATTGCTTTAATAAGCATCTTCTCCCCAACACCTAGCTCGGGCAAGCCCTTCCAGTCAGGCCACAGCCTCCCCTGTATAATGTATACGACGCGATCAATTATCTCGGGAGGAGTCTTCTTAAACAGGTTCACCAGTATAACCGTCATCTGAGTCCTTGACGTTATAACTTCTAATCTCTCAAACGTATCAGCAATCTCTCTGAAAGGCATATCCCCCTTATACTGTTGAACAGGTTGAGCCAATACCCACAACACCTTTTACAAGTCTACCTAGGTTTAACTATATAGGTGGTGCTACTTATACTATCATTCTTAGAATACGTGTAGGGACGTGTATATCCGATGAAGACACCCGGCAAAAATGAGCATGTGCAATGATTAATCAGTGTTACTCTGAGGCTTGATAGGATATGAGGATTAGGATACTATTATCCCTGCTGTTAATCTCCATGATTATTCTCCAACCATTACAAGCTAGTAGTGGAAAAACAATACTTCGAAAAGTCAATTTAACTTTACTCGCAGTAACAACAACGGGCAAGGGATCAGTAATACCGGTAACTATAATAGCCGAATACCCGGGTAGCGGAGGAGTAATTATAGACGATGAATACGGGCATGTAGGAGAAGATACTATAATCTCGATAAGATACTCCCTAATACTAGCAAGTCTCATAACGGGAATAGATTATAGGCCTCTTGATTACAGAATAGTTTTCCCACAGAATACAGTTATTGAAGGGACAAGTGCTACTCTAGACTTTCTACTAGGCTTTACCCAAATACTAACTGGAATTAAAACTAATGAAAAAGTAGGAGCAACTGGTCTCGTATCACCCAACCTAGTTATCGGTAATGTTTCAGGCCTTATGGCGAAGTTCGAAGCTGGATTAGAGTATGGTTTAAAGGAGATCGTTGGGCCCTTGAATTTATCTATGATGAATATGACTGGATACCGCGGCTTTATCGATATTATACATCTCCTACCATATCTAAACCTAACAAACCAGCTACCAGTAAATACTAGTATCCATGTAGTGGATCCAGCGCTGGAGAAGGTGTTTAGTATTTCCTATATGGTATTTTACCGTAATATAACAGGGATTATCGAGCAATACCGGGATAGGATAAGCGATGAAGCCCTAAAAGAGTATGAGCTGGGGGTTAAGTATTATAAGACAAAATATAAATACACAGCGGCATCATACATGTTCCGAGCATACACTGATACTCTAAAATCATATTATAAATCCCTAAGTATAGAAA
>WAON01000156.1 GCA_015521265.1 Desulfurococcales archaeon | reverse complement strand
TGTTTTACCGCTACCACTAGGGCCAAGTATTGAAAGGTACTCTCCACGGTATACTTCCAGGTTAATTCCTTGGAGGGCTTTTACAGTTTCTCCCTTTAATATATAATATTTATGGAGATCAATCACCTTGATGACTACTTCCCTACTCATACTTCTTCACCGGCTTCGGCTTTTATCTCTCTGCGAAGTTCGATCTTCTCTATTCTTCCATCCCTTATCCAGATTATACGATCGCTTACGTCGACCATTTTTAGATCATGGGTAGCAGTTACAACTGTAACCTTCTTCTCAGTATTGATCTTCTTCAATAAGTTTATCAAGTGTAGGCCAGTCTGTAGATCAAGGTTGCCGGTGGGTTCATCTGCAAGGATCAAGGCTGGATCGTTAGCAAGCGCTCTAGCAGCTGCAACTCTCTGCTGCTGCCCACCACTAAGCTCTCCGGGTTTATGATGTATGAATTTACCTAGTCCAACCATCTCGAGTAGTTTTTTAGCTTTCTCGATTGCTTGGTCGTAGGGTGTTCCAACGAAGATCATTGGTAGCATGACGTTTTCAAGCGCTGTTAGTACTGGTATTAAATTGAATGTTTGGAATATGTAGCCTATCGTGTTTGCTCTAAGCCATGCTAGCTCATATGCGTCTAGCATCGCAATATCTACTCCTTCAATATAGACCTTTCCACTAGTCGGCTTGTCTAGTCCTCCGATCATGTTGAATAGTGTTGTTTTACCGCTACCACTAGGGCCCATTATAGAAACATATTCTCCACGTTTAACATTAAAGGATATGCCGTCTAGTGCTTTTACAATAATCTTCCCCATCTTGTAATACTTCTTAATATCAATAGCCTCCACTACGTACTCGAGCTTCCTCCTAATAGCTGGGACCGCTTCCAGCGAGGTAGCCATACCTTTTACACCTCGTAGCGTAGTGCTTCAACAGGGCTCATCCTAGCCGCTTGGTAAGCGGGGTATGAGGAGGAGATGAATCCTATAATTACTGCTATAAGCATAGCTTTTCCAAACAAGTACCCGGGATCCCCTGTTCCCCCTAATCCGTAGCCTATTCCTAAGCCTATAATGTATCCTAGGAAGCCCCCGATAATAGTTAATATAATTGTCTCGAGGACTAATAGTTCGAAGATATGTATGTCTCTTGCTCCGAAGCTCTTCATAGTCCCTATTTCATGGTATCTTTCAGCGATCATTATTAGTAGTGAATTCATTGTTCCAGTGGCTGCTACGATGAATGCTGTAACGTCTAGTAGGAAAGTATAGATCCCGACTCCTTCCTTAGGTATCGATGATGCAAGTATCGGTGATAAAAGGTCTAGGCTAACCATATAGGCTATGCTAGCCGTTATAGCAATTATAACAATTAGGATCCTGCCGAATCTCTGCTTAATACTCCTTACAACCATGTATAGGGCCTCATTGAAGGGTAGCACTGTTTTCTCCTTCTTTTCTTCAGCCAAGTAAAACACCCATCAAATAATTAAGCCCTACACCCTACTCATATTTAATCATCTAAACAAGTATTTTAACCCAACTAAAAAGAAGTATTCAATGATACCTTGGAATAATAAGCTTGGTGTCTTATTCAGTGCGTAGTGTTAAGCTACTGGTTGAGGGGAAGGGTTGCAGTAGCTGTGTAGCACCGATTAAGAATCATTTAATCAGACACCCCGGCGTTTATGGTGTGCATGTAAGGGGCGGTATTGTAGTGGTTATTCTGAGGAATGGATACACTATCGAGGAGGTACTGGGGGATACTGGTGTGGAAATGTATTATTGGGTAAAAATTCTCGGTAGCGGCGGGGATGAACTAGAAACCCTACCAGATACCCCGGCTAGGAGCTATAAGCTATACTGAGGGATTATGTGTTTTGACCCCTATACCTTATTAATCCTAAACAAGTATAACGTAATTATAATAGATTAACCCCTATTTATCGCGCTGGTGCACAGTGTTGAGTAGTGAGGGAGAATATCTCCAGTGCCCTTGTGGAAAAGTCTACAAGGATCCTAACGAGTATAAGCTGGTATTTGTTAAGAAGGAGCAGTGTGAAATAGATATAATGTGTAGTAATCCTGCGTGTCATCTTAAAGAGCTTGGATATGTAAAGTTCAAGATTGATAAAAAGCATAGGAAAGTACATGTCGAGATAGCATCCTTCTACTCCCCCTACGTTACATGGAATAATACAAGGCTTGGAAAAGAAAAGGCTATGAGGCTACTCGAGGAACACCTAAGATACATCGTGGAGAAGAGGATAGACTGGTCGAGGATTGCTAGGGATGCACCACCTAACTGCGAGGAAGTATTAGAGATTAGGGAAGAAGTAAAGGAGTAAGAAATACTACTAAGTTAAAGGTGTTTTCTAGAAATGGTAAATCCATCCGAGTATCCATCAGTTATACCCGTATCAATAATTGATGGATTAGAAACATACATGGTCTTCGGAAAGCCTGCTTACCAAGTTGGCGAGGAGGGTAGGATACACGTATTACTGAGGAACCACGGGGGCTCTAGAGAAGTAGTAGTTAAAATCCTAGATAATAAGGGGAAGATGATAGTAGAAGAGAAGACAAATATCAAGGAAAAGGAGTCGAAAATACTAGAATTCCCAGCATCGATCCCCGGGGAGAATGGAAGATATACCTACACACTAATAGTAAACAATAAGAAACGCGATGAAACAAGGTTTCTAGTAATCGATAAATCATTGAGGAAACCCTTCTATACGACTTTCGTATGGCACCATCACCAAGCGCCAAACTATGATCCAAACGGGAAAATACATAGTCCATGGGCTTACACATATGTATGGGATGAACACCTAAAACCCTATGGGCTGGGGCCATACCACTACCACTCAGTGGTTTTGAGGAAGCATCCATCCTTCAAGTCAACCTATAATTTAAGCCCCAGCCTATTACAGCAATGGCTAATTCTTCTCGAGAAAGGCGTAGAATTCACTGATGGGAGAAGGATAGAGCCTGGGAGTAGGGAGGCTAAACTAGTTGAGGAAACTCTTAATAATTACCGGGAAGCACTATCGAGGAACCAGATCGATGTATTAACGAGTATCTACGCCCACACAATTGCTGGTTTCCTAACCGATGTGCTGGGTATGCATGATATTGTTAGGGAGGAAGTCGAGTATGGCAGACAAGTCACGGTTAAAGCTATGGGTGGAAACTATGAACCCTTAGGTATATGGACTCCTGAAATGGCTTTCTCGATGAGGCTAGTAGAGATCTATAGTGATCACGGGATTAAGTATACGGTCCTAGACGACCAGCACCATTTCCAATGGGCTGAGGGGGATAAGGATAGCCAGTATGAGCCCTATATACTAGTTGATCCAGCTACTAAGAAGAGCATCGTAGTATTCTTCAGAGACCATTATCTAAGCGATATACTGGGCTTTAAAAACAACTTCTACACTGAGGAGCATGCTTGGAGAAACGCTTATGAAACAGCCTTGTTAATAGCTGAGAAATGGTTTAACCGGGAAGTTAGATCTTTAACGATAGCCTTAGATGGCGAGAACTGGATGGTTTTCGCCAAGAATAAGCCGTTAACAGCCTACTACCTAGACAAACTAGTAATCTACCTAGAAGCCCTCCAAGACAACGGGGTATTAAAACTTTCAACGCTTAAGGAAATGTACAATGAAGTTCCAAGCAAACGAGTACTAACACACATACCAACAAATACATGGCTCGGAACATTTAGGAAGTGGAGGGGTGAAGTACCGGAACACGAAAAATACTGGTTAATGATTGCTAGAACGTATAGGAGGCTGAAAGCCTACGAGAACATAACTAAGACAAAGCCCCGGGGAGATAAGTATAGTAGGGAAGCCAGATGGTACCTCTGGCACGCTCTAGACAGCGACTACTGGTGGGCTGAGTTCTGGAAGCCTGAAACGATCATGGAGTGGCTTGGTAAGGCGGACAAACTACTAGACGATCTATTATCAAGGATAAGGATTAGGGAGGCTAAGATTAGGAAACCGTTAAGAGAAGGCGGAGTTGGTGAAGTACTAGTCGTCGTCGAAAATAAGCTTGATAAAGAAGCCTATGCAACCCTCCAAATATCCGGCCCATACATTAAAATGTCTAGGGATGAATTAAAACCCATAATTATCAAGCCGGGATCATCTTATAGCAGGAATATACCCATAGAAGCAGGGCTTGTAGGAGATGTTCTAATCACAGTTACACTATTATCAAACAGGTACATTATAGATAAATACACGGTCGAAGCCAGGATCGATCCAAGCCTCCCGCCGAACCCTGTTTAGAATATAAATATAAACCTTTCCATTGATCCAAGTGTTCAAATTCCTTGAACAATAAAATCATTATAGTAAATATTTAAAGCACCTATTCTAGAAGAATTATTGGCTGATGAAGATGCTGAAGATAGTATCCATCGCTATCATGCTATCCCTACTAGTACTTGGAACAGTATTCTCTACTATCCCGGTACAATCTGAATCAGAGCCATTAACTCTCAATATTAAACTCGTCAAGATAATAGAGAATAATACACTTGTATTAAGCATATCTGTGGTCATAGTAAACAATCTCGACCAGATATATATGCTTAAAAAGATTAGTGATCCAGTAGTTAATGTTTCAGGTGACGACAAGCAAATTGTTTCACTTAGACTACATGCTCCCGACGAATTAGTTATCCATCCAGGTGAAAACGTTATCTCCTCTATAACGATCACTATTAACACCACCGGCTTGAAAAGAGTCAGTATATATGCTTCCTCCGGCGAATACAGTATTACCAATAGTAAGACAGGTGAACAGTATAATCTTTCTGAAACACGTAGATTCGACATATTACTCAGCGGTGCTAGGATGAACACGCAGTCAAACCATGGAGTTAATGGTGTAATATTCCTTCCAGGATTTAATACTTTAAACAGTGCTACTAGTAATAATTCATCCCGACCAGCTGGCTCATTCGAGAACTATACGTTGATAAGGTGGGGGAAGAACGAGAGTTTTTCTACTGTAAAACTACCATTTAACCCGAGTGATTCTCTCAGAGCACTAGCCCTCATCTCGATACTGGCCGTCGTAATTCTCCTAGCATATGTTAGATCCCTCCTTGATAAGCTACTGTTCAAGGATTGATCTGGGCAAACTATTAATCCTAGCCAACAGTATTAGTATTTATACGGTGAAACCTTGTTATCCCGGGCAAGGCGTATTCTGGAAAAGAAAGAAGAAAAAGATCCATTAATCGATTTAAGCGGTAGTAGCCTCGAAGTATATATGGCTTTAATGTCTTCTAGGAGGCCGTTAACTATAAGGGAGATTCAGAGACTAGTTGGTTTTAAGAGTCCTAATAGTGTTAGGCATCACCTTGAAAAACTTATATCAATGGGCTATGTGAAACGGTCTAGTATGGGTTATGTAGCCGTTAGGCCTAGGAAGTCTCTCCTAGACATCCTCATAGTTTTTAGAGGCTTAATTATTCCAAGACAGTTCGTCACACTAATAATAACATTACTGTTATCAATACTATACTACGTATCCGTCCCGCCAATGTCTGACCCTATTGCTACAATCGTTATAGCCGCAATTGATTTACTAGTCATATATGACTTCATAAAGTCTTACCTATCACTGAGACCATTAATTAGGAAGCTCAAGTAAAGCCTTGTAAAGTAGAGGTAAACGATTTACTTATATATCATTATAAATATATAGATGTAGGTGCAACTATCTATTCCACTGTCAGCGAAGATATTTTGGTACAGCCGAATACAGTAGCGGGGAATGAGACTATTGAAGAAGTCAAGGATAGTACTGAGCCACTGGGATATTGACGGTTTAGCCTCTGCAGCTATGCTAACGGAAAAATATAGGCCGTTAAAAACTATATTATCTTCAATAACGGCTGTCCCGAAAAACTTGTTGAAAGCAATGGATCTAATTGGGGAACATGGAGAAATAATTGTCAGCGACCTGAATCCTCAAATAAGCTACTTAAAGGATCTAGGCGAGATATTTAGGTTAGCGAGGGATAAAGACATATCTATTACATGGATAGATCACCATGAATGGGATAAACAAGTATACAGGTTATTCAGCCAGTACGAAGACATCGTATACTACCTAGTCGATACATCAACGGTTGCCGCGGAACTAGTAGCGATAAAGTATGGATTCATAGATAAAGACACCTTCTATAAACGCCTTGTAGAACTAGCCGTTGATGATGACTTCTTCCTGAATAAATACGAGTTAACCATTATGTGGCGCAGAATACTCCGCTGGTATAGGTGGGATACGAGGTATAAAGCGTTAAAGTCCCTCCTACACCACGATCTCGAACCGTTATGGATGAAGAGGCTTTACCGGGTAGAAGTTAAAAACCTCTATGAAAACCTCATACGCGAAGCAATTGCTAGATCAGATGTGATAAATACTAGGACAGGGTTTAAAATAATAGTTTTCCAAGACGTTGATCCAAGGATACACCCGGGAGAAGTTACATGGATTGCTAAAAAGAACGGGTTAATCGCGGATATATACATTGTAAGGTATCCGAGAGGAGTTAGTCTTAGGAGCGATGCTGTAGACGTATCATTAATAGCTAGGCTACTGGGAGGGGGTGGACACCGCAACGCTGCTGGTATACCTGGAAATATAGAATTATCCAGTATACTATCCTTAATAGATAATATGAAGACTAGGCTACTCGAGGTTGACAAGATAGTTTACTCTTAAAGTTTAATCCCACAACTCTCCCCGTAACAGTAATTACACCTATATAATAGGATTGCATTCTGCGTCAAAACGTATTAGTTTTATATTCCAATCCGGTTAATAATATATCCATGAATCTTAATTCAACACTCTACACTTGGTGGGATTGTATGAAGAAAATACTATTATTCATAATGCTAGCAGTTATGACTATATCACTTATAACACCAATAGCTACAGCTTCACCATTAAAAAATGTAAAGTATTCACCAGTATCTCTTGATTCTTCGTGGAGGGAGAAAATACCTAATGGTATGTTTCAAGTACTTGATGAAGCTAGAAATATTAAAGCAGCAATATCACTACCAACAGGGCTAAGATCGGACGGCTTACTGCCATTATTTAGCGCTGGTAAGGCTTATCATGTACTAGTAATTGGCGAGGACTCCGACCAGGTTACATCGTGGATTATAAAACACTCGTTGAAACTAATATATAAAGCACCCCTCCTAGCTGGTAGGGCTATCTATTACGTTGTAGCAACCCGTAGACAAGTAGAGGATATTGCTAAGATAAACGGTGTTTACCGTATAACCCCCTCCCTACCACTATCAAAACTACTGGATTCAGACGTTGTTTCAAAAGCTAAGCTTGCAGGGACCGATGTAGTGAAGACCCATACGATTAAACCTGTATTGGGAGCGAAGAGTGATACAGAGGTATCCTATCTACCCGGTGTACAGCTTATAGGTGCTACAAAAGTCTGGGAGGAATACAATATTACCGGTAAGGGGGTAGTTGTAGGAATAGTTGATACGGGAACAGATTTCTCCGAGCCAGAGCTAGGCGTTGAAGCTATTGCTAGAGAGCCGGATGGAACACCATTATTAATGTCTATGGTTAACGGCTTAACACTAACCTATCGCACGGTTACAGCGGTAAACGATACTTTACCAACAGCTGGAATGTGGACACTAGCCTTCGACCCATTATGGTCTTATGTCTACGGCCAGCCTGTCATGAGGAACTTCACGTTTACAACAAACATAACAATAGGTCCTAACATGACTAGTCAAAGCGGAGTATACCATGTAGGTGTAGCCCCCTTCCTATTCCAGGATTCATTGACGGGCTACGTTATCGAAGTCTATACAACCGTTGTAGTATACGACTCCCAAACACCCGGTGTATATGATAAAGCAGTATTCGACCTATCAACAAGCTTCTACAGTCTATGCGAATTAATGCAGTGG
>WAON01000155.1 GCA_015521265.1 Desulfurococcales archaeon | reverse complement strand
GTGTCTGTGAGCGGTGACTTCGTTACGCTACACCATCGGCCGGATTCTGCTACGCCTGCGATACCGGTTACGGGGCCCGTCATTATGAATACTTTATTCCTCGGTCCTAGGGGGTCGGCTTTGGGATCTATTTCCTTCAGTGCTAAATATACTCCAAGCCCTCTACCGCCAATCCATTTTCTAAGGATTGATTCGGGGGGTAGTGGTTCAATTGTTAGTTTTCCAGTCCAAAGATTCACTCTAAGGACTCGGCCCATATATCCTCCGGGCAAGTCTTACATCTCCACAAGCCTATACGTTTATATATTGTATGGATTGTTTTAAATAAATTTATTTCATCCTACAGCTATATCTATGCTTGGTTACGTGTATATACGGTATATACTTTTACAATTAATTAGTTGGAGGAGTATATTCATTGTCCAATAAAAATAATGGACAGTTTAAGGATGCTTACTGGCTGGTAAAGCTTAGCCCAGATAGTCATCCGGACGAGTTAATGATCGAGTTAACAACTAAGTGCAACTACGACTGTATATACTGCTTCCGAAGGAGGATGATTAATGAGAAACTAGAAGATATGCCCTACGAGCTAGCGGTTAAAATACTCGATGAAGCATGGAGCCTCGGAGTCCGTAGGATAAGTTTCTCGGGGTGGGGGGAGCCGCTGGTTAATCCCCGAGCCATTGATATTATCAGGTATGCTAAGGAGAAGGGTTTCTGGGTACTCTTAAATACTAACGGGTATTTCCTACCCGATAAATTAGAGGAGCTCTACGAGTTGAAGCTTGATAAACTCGTGGTTAGCATCGACTCCCCCTACCCCGATACTTATAGCTTGATCAGGATTGGCGGAGACCTTGCAAGGCTTATAAAAGCATTATTAGAGCTTAGGGATTGGAGGGTTAGGGATTCAACACCCTACCCCGAAGTGAATATCCAGTTCACAATTAACAAGTATAATTACAGGAATATCATACCAATGATCCAGCTGGCGAGGGAACTAGGTGCTTCCCGTATAACTGTTTCAAACATTATCCCCCTAACACCTGAAATGGAGGAGAGCCTAGCTTGCTACATGGATGAAAACTGCGTAGAGGAGGTTGAGAAGCTCAAACTAGACATAGCCCGCTACAGTTTAGATACAGGCGTTGAACTCCACCTACCAAACTTCCACTCCTCATATAGTGAGAGGTTCTGCCCATTCGCACAAAACCATGCATTATTCATTAGGTATGATGGATTAGTAGCTCCATGCATTTATTATGCACATCATTGGACGAACACTTTGTTCGGAGTACAGCGGGAAATACACCCGGTGATAATAGGCGATTTAAAGAAGGAGTCTTTAAAGAGTATCTGGATGCATAACATGCTACTATTCAGGTTTAAAACGTTCTACATGGATTATCCATCATGCCTAGACTGCCCCCTACAAGAATACTGTAACTTAACACTAGACAACCAACAGGACTGCTGGGGTAATACTCCAACATGTAGCCATTGCCCCTACTCAAGGGATATGGTTAGATGTCCCCTGTAACAATAATACATTCGTGGGGATAGACTTGCCCGTTGAGATTACTGTGAGGGTCTATACAACCCTTCCAGAGAAACTGGGATGGAGGGTTAAGAAGCTAGTATTCGATAAAGAACCCTCTGTAAGGGATGTCCTCGAGAAGCTACCGGATCTAGCGCGGACGATCGAGGAGTATGAGGAGAAAGGGTATGCACCAATAATTATGATTAATGGAAGAAGAATAGAGCTCCTTAATGGGTTAAATACATTATTAAAAAATCGCTGTGAAATAGATATATTTCCACCTTCAGCGGGAGGTTGAAGTATTGTTTTGAGGGAGATTGGGTCCCGTAGGAAGTGATGGATCGCCTATCTGCAGTGAGAATTCTATCACTAATGGTAGATCATTAACATTGTATGCTTTAAATACGTTTTTGGTTATAACCAAGTGTACATTGCCCGTTAAATCATCGCCTTTTATAACGGTGTATGAAATTTGTATTCCAGAAGCGTAACAGTTAATATACCCGTAGCCAGCTGAAGAAGCCATACTAATTATGAAGCTTAGCAGATTATATGCTCCAAGCTTTTGTATGAACATATTTAAAAGGGTAAGGTATATTCCAACACTAACAGAAGTAAAGCTACTATAGTACCTACCAGATAGTGATTCTTTCTCAGTATATAATACCATTGGTTCATTAGGATAAGGTTTATAGTTATTGTTGATGTATCTATCAAATAATACAGCCCCTTCTGAAGCCCATTCTAAGTTACCGACTATGTCAGGTTTTTGATTAGTATAGTGTTTCTTTATGTTTATAGGATCCCAGTATACATAATAATATGGTGTAAATACAGGGTAAGGCGTCACTACCCAGTAGTCAACACCGTTCACCGTCTCACTTGTTATTCTCCATTGAAGAAGCATTGAATCGTAAACAAAGTGTATATCTGCATTAACAGCCTCTATATATACATAATGTTTTGACTCTTTGGATAAACGTGCCGTTTCCTGTATTTGACCTAGTAAAGTTGTATTATATGGAGATACGAAGTGGCCTAAGAATGTCCATCCGTGGACATAGTAAGCATATAGAAACGCCGAGTATTCTAGCTCCGACTGGATAGGCTGAGAAGTATCAAAGTATGTAGCACCCATACCAGCAATCGTTAAGTTTAAGTAGAGATCAAAACCATCAGGGTACGTATCTATCCAGTCTATTACACCACTATAGATACCAAACTTATGCGCGATCCTATTAACAAGTGTTTCCATAGACATAAATCCCTGGGGACCTAAGTAGTCATTAGCCCAAGCTGTTACTTCATCGAGAGTGAATGAGGATTTCTTAAAATAATATTTTACGCTATAAGTAGTAGCAATGTATTTCCATATCATTGATTTCGTATTGTTATCTAGATAGTTGCCTTCTAACCTATTATTCCAATCTGAGGGGGGATTGTTCTGGGCGTTATATAGATCTTCGTAAATTACCGAAGTATAATAGTCATCATTAGTAGGTTTAAGAACTGGTTTTTCATGGTTAATCACTTTTCTCTTAATAAGAAATTTCTCGAAGGAATTGTATAGATCATTCATTAAGAATAGTTTTGGATGTATAATATTTATCTTAATCGTACCACTATACGCTTCTAACGGATTATTAACAGCTAATTGAACAGCTTTGCTATATTTATATCCTTTACGCAAATAATATTGTACCGGTCCATAAGATGATGAATAATAGTAACTATTGCCTTTATGATCTACTACATATAACCATACGTAAAGGTAAGGTAACCATGCAACATGCTTATATTCTTGCCGCCTATGTTGTCTATACCATTGATCCCATTCACGAACTGGTTCAGACACGTCAATAATCTTTTTTATAGTACCATGTTCGAGTACAAACGACTTCAAGAATACACCCTGTGGTGTATTCATTACAACATTAACTACTCCGCTATATTCCTTTCCAAGATCAACACTAATCTCCAGCTTGGATGGCGTATAAGAATTAACAACTAGGACTGCTAGTAATGTGGTTGCAATCATTACTGATACGAGTATTGCCTTATACACTCTTCCACCTGTTTATATTATTGTTTCTGTAGAATATAAAAACGTTTGGTTAAACGAATATTTAACACTACAACAAATACAACTACCCAATATACAGTATGATGATAATAATCTTAATATAGAGGATTATTTGCATCCCT
>WAON01000154.1 GCA_015521265.1 Desulfurococcales archaeon | reverse complement strand
GTAATGGAGTTGTAGTAGTTGATGCCTTCCTTAAACCAAACACTCTAATAGCACTAAATACCTCGACCCCAGTAATAGTTGCTTATGCATCCACCCAAAGCTTTGGTAAGAATATCACCTTCCAGGTTAAAGCTGTAAATGTTGAAAAATACTCCGACTACATTACCAGTAGTAAATACAACGTTCTCCTACTAATAACGCTAAACAACCAGTCCACGCCGAACTTCACCTATCATAAATTATCAATTACCTATCTAAGAACAGATAACTTACTGATCGTTTATCAGCCATTAGTAATAACAATCGTAGCGATTATCGGGGTATTCCTCCTAGGGATTAAGGCTAAGGAGGTCAGGGCTGAAACAGCAACTTATGAACCCGGGGAAAACGAGTCTGTTAGCGGTGTAGAGGTTAAGACTCAATAATCTTCAGGATGTTCTGCTGTGAAAGCTTTACTACGGAGTAATACTTAGTTGAAACATTTCTAAGACTGCGGTTCTCACCGAGGATCATTATTGCTATGAGCCTTACGTTAGCCTTCTTCAAATTATAACTAACCAGCTGCTCAGCAATGCGGTCGACGCCGTCAGTTATTAACACGATATCTCCAACATTCCTAACACTACCCTTCCTAATATCATTACATGCTGTAATAATCGCCTTAGAGATATCTGTTCCACCACTACCCTTAACCCTTGCAATATAATCTATGAGTTTTAATACCTCGCTAACCTTGGGATGTTTACTCACATGGGCTAAGGGGTGGGGTATACTGTCGAAGAACCGGAAGTAGAATTCACGATGCTCCTTCATCGCCCTCATATATAAGCTGAGGGCTACTGCTTTAGCCCATATCATCTTCATACCATCCATACTCCCAGACTTATCGAGTAAAACATACAGCGGCCCACGCCCCTGTGATAATACTTTCTGGTATAGTAGGAGCCGTCCCTCGAGGAATCTAAGATAGAATAACTCGTCTGGTAAGGCTAGTATTGATGGTACAATACGCTCAATATCCCGGCCCAATTCATAACCAGTTATTTCACCATGCTTAAACCTCTGCTTCTTCTCAGGTATCGGTATGCTCCAAGGCTTAATACCTGTTAGTATATCCAGGATCTTTCTAACCTCAGTATTCCTCGCAAGCCTTATAAGTTCAGGGCCATACTCTTCATAAGCCATCATTGAAACAGAGCCCGGCTGGTCTCCCTCGATAAGCATCCGTAGCTTCTTAGCATTATCAACATCCCTAGCAGTATTAGCGATCGCCTTCTCAACGTCCTTCCTAATCTCACTCTCAGAGCCCTCGGCTTCACCGGGCTCCTTACGCTTAACCTTAGCGTTTCCACCCTTCATCTTCTCCTGCTGGATCCTCTGATACTCGGAGATGAATACTCCGGCGGCAATACTGCTCATGAGCCCGTCTACAACTGTCTTACTCCTAATATCGTGAATGAAGCTTGACCGGAGGATTGAATCTATTATCCGGTAGTGTTTCTGCTTACTCTTATCAACACCCTCTTTATCCCTTAATAGAGGCATTGGGAGATAGAAGGCGTAGAATATATCTATTGCTAATCCGAGGGGAATATTAACCTTCTTGTCAGCTAGTAAGTCTGCTATTCGCAGAACCTTTGATCCACGATAACGGACGACGGGGTCTTCATAGTCTATACTCCTGAGTACGCCGCTAATCTTCTCCTTCAAAACTATTCTAACCTTACCGCTGGTCCCTGCCACTTCTACCCCCTGCCTAGCTCCGTGAATGCTGTTTTATCTTCCCCGCTTATTGTTATTTGTATTTAGAGCCTATTAATCCCTATTTCAAAGCATGAATTTACGCCTAACCAGCTCGATGACCTCGTTAATCTCCGATAAGACATCCAGAGCCCTCTGCCTCACTACGTCATCGCTAGTCTCCTCAGCGATCTTCCTAACTCTCTCCCTAACCGCTTCAAAGCTTCTAAGATAATCCACTAGTCTCGGATCGAAATCTGTAACTTTTGCAATATACTCTTTAGCTTCCTTAGCATTAGACTCGATCTCTGCTAGTTCCCTTAAATGCTTCTCAGTAGCCTTTATCTCATCTAACAGTATAGCGTTCGCCTGCTCCATCTCCTCATTATCCCTTGGAGCAACATGCTTCAATACGAATAAGTCTTCTTCCTTAGCAACCATCCTCTGGTCGAGGAGTGCAGATGCGGCAATAGCCTTCAATGCTTTACCCTTACGCCTATCAGTAATATGTATTCCCTGATCTTCGAATATAGCGTAAAGCTTGATCAGCTTCTCCTTAACCGGGTTAAGGTCTACCTCAAACAATAACTTGTTCAACCTACGGATATCATCCATATTAAGCAGGGGCTCAGCAGCTTCATAATAACCGGCTTCAATCTTCCAAGCGGCTTCTATGAGTTCAGCCCATTTATCCTCACTAACGGGTTTAACGAAGTGCCGGTATAGGAATCTATCGTAGAGCGCTTGAAGCTCCGGTTCATCCGGTACATTATTGCTAGCCGCGATCATACTCCACAGTGGTACCTTGATCTCATTATAGCCATCGTAGAGTATCCTTTCATTCATAATTGTTAAGAACATGTTGAGGATAGCGGAGTTAGCATTAAATATCTCATCGATAAAAGCTATCTCAGCCTCCGGTAGCTTGTTACGAGTGATCCGGACGTACTTGCCCTGTTTCAAAGCGGTGATGTCGAGGGGGCCGAAGAGCTCGTCCGGCTCGGTGAACCTAGTCAGCAAGTATTTGAAGAACCTTGCATTTATTAGTTCGGCAGCCCTCCTTGCAAGAGCTGATTTAGCTGTTCCAGGCTCTCCGATCATAACTACGTGTTCCCCGCTAATAATAGCGAGTGCAATAACCCTTGCCTCTTCTTCTCTAGCAACGAATGGTTTAGCTAGTTCTTTTACGAACTTATTAGCTAGTCCAAGTAGCTCATGTATACCCCTAGGCAAAACTCCGCATTCCCCATCCACATTATCCTTCTATACATTATCAATCATTAATCCCTAATAAAACCAGAATAGTAGTAATAATGTATCCGCTGAGCAACTCTTCATCATCCCGAAGATTCAGCTGAAAACCGGGCTCTTCACCCATATTACTCCAAGGCAATACTAGGTTATTAAAAATGTATTTACCCGTAAAATATGGGATAGTTTGAAACTATTAATACTAGAGTTCTGCTTTTCTAGAGTTCACTGGCTTCCCTCAGAATCACCGATGCCTCCTCTAATTGCTCCCTAACAATATCGGCTAATCCTTTCTTTCTACGCTTAGATAGGAGTTTACCTGTTGCAAGCATTGTTAACCCTATGCTTGTAGAGATCATCGTTGGATCGGGTACTACTAGGAAGAAACCACTAGCCTTCAAAAGCTTCAACCCCCTCTCATCAGGGCCGCCGGCAAGTACGCGGGCAGCATACTTAACATCATCAATTATTTCTCTAATTTCCGGATCAATCCTCCTACTCCTCCTAAACAATTTGAGAACACACCCCAGTTAATTACTTCTAAACAGTTTTAGGGATACATTGTTAATACCCAGGTTATTCTTCTACAATTAGTATAGTTGACATATTTTGTGTTTTAAGACGGAGGGCTGGGTATAGGATTTGAATAGTACGGGGATCGACATACCGGAAGAGCCGGGATACTATGTATTAATAATAAGTGTTAACAGGGAACTAGTAATAACTACGAGGGGAGGCAGAAGATTCCATTTAAAACCGGGAATATACGCCTATATAGGGTCAGCTAGGGGACTCGGCGGTATAAAAGCGAGGATACTAAGACATCTGCGGAGGGATAAAAAGAAACACTGGCACATAGACTACTTAACAACGAATCCATGGGTTGAAATAGTAGCAGCCCTATCCTTTACATGGGTGGAGAAAGACCTTGAATCCATACTTTCAAATAAACTCGCCGGAAAGCATACGCCGGTAAAAGGCTTCGGATCAACTGATAAAAGGAGTGATCCCTCTCACCTATTCTACTGCGGCAGCGGCTCGACTGAAACAATTGATAAGTGTATCGATGACATATACCGGATAGCATTTGCAGAGATGAAGAAGCCTGAGTTCCGCTTCAAGCTTTAACGGATTAGTATATTAACCTCTAACACATATACCCCACACTATAACCCATAAATCGGAGACGAAACACGTAATGTCGGAAGAACATAAGGAGAAAAAACGCATAATTGATCTAAAAGCCGGGGAGGAACACGTCCACGTAACCGGGCGAGTATTGGAAACAAGTTCTCCCCGCGTAATCCAAACCCGTAAAGGCCCCAGAACTATAAGTAACGCAGTAATAGGAGACGAATCCGGCAGAGTACAGGCAACACTATGGGGTAGTAAAGCCGGTACACTTGAAGAAGGAAAAGTCGTAGAGATCAAGGAGGCATGGACGACGAGTTATAGGGGGAAAGTACAGTTAAACATCGGTCGATCAACCGAGGTTAAAGAAGTAGAAGACACAGAAGCCCCGCCAGCCGAGGAAATACCAGAGGAACAACCAACAGCCCCAGACACCTATAGGCCCCGCAGAACAGGGGGATTCTCCAAGCGGAGATACATTAGGCAAGGAGGCCAATACTAGTAGAATCAAAGAGCTGAAAAGAAATGGAAACAGGCGGAGATAACCAGCCAGTAAACCCCCTCGAGGAATACGAGGGGTTAAAAGAAGTTAAACCAAAACGCAACGGGGTATTCCTAGCAGAAGAAAACGAGAAATTCTACGTTGCATTATCAGAAGAAAAAGTATACGAGTTATCAGCACTAGCATACTATGTATGGCTACTATGCGATGGAGAACACACCGTTAAGGAAATAGCTGAGAAGATAAGTAACGATGTAAAGATAGATGTTGGAGAAGTAATAGAACCACTCGTTATGAGTCTAAAAAGCCTCCAAGGAGCAGGACTCGTAACATTCTAGGAAAGAATCAATACCATATTTTTACCGAAATAATTATTTATTTTTCAGCATAAACTAACCCTTCAATCCCGCGATAAATAGTAAATAATAGGACTAAAATCTATACCCTGGAAATAGTAGACACAACTACTGAAAGGTTTAAGCAAGGGTTCAAGGGTTGATGATTATTGATTAGAAAGATCATGTTTCTAATACTTCTAGTACTACCGATGCTATCCCTGCTTAGCCTCCCTAAGGTTAATGGACAGTTCGAAGTTAAAACATATTATCTAAACCTTACAATAGGCGGTTCGATCAAGAATATTGGTAGTGAAGCCTATCCAATAAATAAGACCGACCTTCTCTACTTCGATTACCCCCTGAATACTAGTGATCAGGAAGTACTGGGTGTTAGGGCAGTTGTAAATGGAACTAGGTATAACTACACTCTACGCTATAGTGAGAGCTCTATAACGTTAATCGTGAATGCTCCAGAGTATGAGAAGAAAATGCTTAAGCCGGGGCAGTGGGTTTCTGCATGGGTATACTATAATGTTTCCGTGGATATGGTTAAACGCGTTAACCAGGTGATCGACTTATACAAGGCTGGATCGATCGAGGAAATCTATGAGAAAGCCGGTAGCTGGAATGATCTTAGATTCAAGGAGCCGAAATATCTCAACGAGACACCTCTGTGGAATCAATCACACCCGCTCGTAAACCTACTATACAAGTATTTAACTAGGAAGCAGGGCTCAATGGACAAACCCTTTACAGCCTTAATGACTTTTATTGAATGGCTCGATAAAAACATCGTCTACTCGACTAGGATCCCTGCGAGGCATCCATGGGAGGTAATCGTTGAGGGCGCTGGAGACTGCGATGATCAATCGAATCTGTTAATAACTTTACTGAGGAAAGCGGGTATAC
>WAON01000153.1 GCA_015521265.1 Desulfurococcales archaeon | reverse complement strand
TAATAATCCTACCTATTAATTATCCATAGATGAACACACGGCAATGCTTAATGGTGATCTCTGTGACGGCTTTAAACGAAAAACCACGTGTTCTAAGTGAGGAGGAATTGTTCAGGGGTATTAGGTTTAACGTTGTTAGGAGGAAGTATCAGTATAGGGATAGGAGTTTTGAAAGGGATATAGTGCTGTTCCCGCCTTCAGTAATCATTCTACCAGTACTGAGTTCTCAGAAGCTCCTCCTCATAAGACAGTATAGGGCGCCTATTGACGATTACATCTATGAAGCCCCAGCTGGTGTTATGGAGCCAGGTGAGTCGCCGCGGGAAGCTGCTAAGAGGGAGTTAATCGAGGAGACGGGGTATACGCCTAATGAGTTAATTGATGTTGGCGAATACTATCCGGTGCCTGGCTATAGTACTGAGAAGATGCACCTCTTCATTGCAAGGGATCTAGAGTATGTTGGTATGAAGCCTGAGCCTTACGAGATCATTAAACCTGTAGTAGTAACTGTTGATCAGGCCGTTGAAATGGTTAAGAATAATGAGATAAGGGATCTTAAAACAGTTTTCCTAGTACTATTCTACGTACATTATATGTGGAAGAAAGATTTCGGCGAGGATTAATGAGTAGCGACGATGAAAGGATCAAGAAACTGCTAGGCATCAAGCTATTATTTGAAGGGCCCAGCGATTGGACGACTAGAGAATACATTGAGTTGATCGATGAGTACTTTATGGAGAGATTACCAGTAATGCTGAATAACGTGCTTGAACCCTATGGTTTAGAAGCATCTATTATAGAAGATAGGAACGAGTGTAGCCTCAGAATAGAGCCATGCGATGAAAACACGTTTATAGTAGAGATTTATATGCGTGGTTCTAATAAGCCCCTCTACCACGTAGTTTATCGGCGCAGGATTGGAGAAAACACTTATGAGTTCTATATGAAGCGGTTTTTAATTGCTTGATTAAATTTCCATTCTGTATAATTTTCTGAAATTTATAGTTTTTCACCATTATACAATTCTGGATCATGGTGCAAACATTCAGATACGATCAAGTACAAAGATATCTAATGGTGGCCGCAATGACGCTAAGGATCCCTATTAAGAGAACGATCATGACCCATCTACTAATCATCGCTAACTATGCGGCCACCAAAATCGGGTTAAGAGGTGTTATAGATATGAACGGGCCCAACGAGCCAGGTGGAGACCCTATTCCAGATGACCCTGTTCCATTCTAAAATCTTTTTTAGGATAGGGTAATTTTTTAAGATAAAATATCCTTTCTCCTTTTTCTTGGTGGTGGATTATTGTCATCGCTTATCAGGGTTAGGCCTACTAAGATCGAGCTTATCCGGTTGAAGCGTAGGAGGGAGCTTGCCCGTAAGGTTTATCGTATTTTGAGGGAGAGACTTACTATACTGGTAAATGAGTTTATGACTCGTATTCGTAGAGCTTATCGTATTCGTAGGGAGATTAATAGAGATATTCTTGACGTCTATAATGAAGCCGCATATCTGCTTGGTTTGTATGGGAGCAGTATTTACGACTACTATGATAGCTCGACTGTCGAAGGATCCAAGCTGGTTATTGGTTTTGAGAATATTATGGGTGTTAAGTCTTATACTGCAATGATGAAGAAGGGCAGGTTTATTGATACTTACCCGGAGTTAAACGAGTTCAGGGAGCATTCGATCACGCTTATTAGCCGTATCATAGAGCTTGGAAGGATTGAGCAGTCTATTAAGACCCTCGGCGTAGAGATTAATAAGACTAAGCGTAGGGTTAATGCTTTAGAGTATATTTTCATACCACGATTGACAGCGACGATTAAGTATTTACAGATGAAGTTTGAGGAGAGGGAGAGGGAGGAGAAAGCTAGGCTGAAGCGTGTTAAGAGTATGTTGGAGAAACACCGGGGTTAAGAGGAGTTGGGGCTCCGGGATACTTATTTCGAAGATCTTGTAACAAGGGTTTTGACACGGGAGCTTAGAATTATTAATAGGCATCTACCCTATAAACGGGTTAGTTTATGCGATCTTGAGAAAATGGATATTCCATACATAATTCTGCGAGATGGTACAACCCATCTAATAGATCCTCGGGAACTCGAGTACTTATCTAATCTATTGGGAGGGGAGAAGTGTAAGTTATTATTACCGATCATAATCGAAGCCCGGGAATCCCTCGGTGAAGGGACTTACATAGTGCGGGATCGGGTGGCTAAGAGGGTTATCGCTGAAATACTCGAGTTAGAATACGAGGAGGAGAAGCCTCTGATAATTTATCGGCCCCATTTGTATAAGATAAGGGAAATACTTTCAACAACCACTACAATTATTTTCTCACCAACGTAATAATTGGAATACGTAGCTGACTAGGTGGTGTATAGTTGTCGGTTAAGATGGAGGATTTGGAAAAAGAAGTTGAGAAGATAATTGAGGAGGCTAAGAAGAAGGCTGAGGAGATAATACGCGAAGCAGAGAAGAGGGCTGAAGAAATAAGGAATAGGCCCATACCTATTGAAGCTTATAGTGAAGAAGCAGATAAAATCATTAAAGAAGCTGAGGAGGAGGCGGAGGAAATACTTAAGGAAGCAGAGAAAGAAGCGGAAAAATATAAGAATATTCCACGGGAACGTAGAGAGGAGGCTGTGAATAATATCGTTGGCTATGTTACGGGGACGAAGTAATGCCGCCGCCTATACTTGTTAACCAGCCGGTTCGAATGAAGTATCTGGATATTGTAGTCCCACTATGGAATGTTGAAGATGCAGTTAATGCTATGCAGGAGAGCGGGGTGATCCATATTGTTAAGAAGGGGAAGGGCGTTGAGAAATATAAGAAGCTGTATAGGAAAGTTGTAGAGACCAAGGAGATAATAACGAAGATCTTAGAAAACTATGCTAAGGGGAGAGTATTAGATGCTTCACTAACCCGCTCGGAACTTGAAACTCTCAGTATTGATAGTATTCATAACGAAACAGTTAAACTGTATAGGGAGATATCTCTCCTCGAGGAACAAGCTTCTAGACTCGAACTTACTAGTAGGGAGTTGAGGGAGAATATTAATGTTCTCTCAATGCTTGATCCCTCGATTACTATAGATAAAGTGTATTATAGTGGAAAACTGCTCTCGGTATTTACAGTCTACGGGACATCCGACCAGATCAACTCCTTCCTGAATCTCTGTACAAAATCTAGTAAAACAATCTATCCACTATATCGTATAAGTAGGGAGAACTTCGTTATCTATAGTTTTGCATTTGCGGGTGAGCTCGAGGAAATAAAGCCTCTGATCGCCTCCTGTGGGCTTCACTTCTTAGATCTTTCGGAATTCATAGATAAGGCTTCAACTATTGGGGAAGTATTAGATTTAATGAATAAACAGTTAAACGAGGTTACTTCTAGGTTATCCGGGCTTAGGGAGAAGGCTAAGAGGATTGTTGAGGAAAACCTTGTCTATCTCGCTAAGTACTTGTTATTTGTTGAAAACATTTACAATAGGTTATCTGGTTTAATGAGTAGTTTAAGCTCTAAATACCTCATGCTTTTATCGGGCTGGATTCCCGTGGATAAGATTAGGGATTTAGAGTCTTTATTCAAGGAAAGAGGGATACCCTTCTATTTAGAGGCTAGGGATCCTGTTAAAGGTGTTGATGAACCTCCAACTCTTCTAAGGAATCCACGTGTTATTAGGTGGTTTGAACCTATTGTTAAGTTTATAGGTGCTCCGAATTATTGGGAATGGGATCCCACTCCTGTTATAGCTTATTCCTTCGCGTTCTTCTACGGTATAATGCTTGGAGATATGGGTTATGCTATCGCGATAATTCTTTCAGCGATTTACCTCTTAGACAAGTTCGTAGCTGATCCTACTAATAGGGATTACGTATTCTTTAAGAAGGCGATAATATCTTCAAGTATTATAGGGTTTATTATTGGTTTCCTGAGCGGCTCCTTTCTCGGCGATACTCTTCAATTATTCGGCATAACTTACTCGTTAACCAGTGTCTTCACAGATCCTCTCCAATTTCTTATACTAGCTATACTGATCGGGCTTGTACACGTTAATTTGTCGCATGCTTTAACCCTTGTAAAGGCTTGGCGTAATAGGAGCATGGGTGATGTTTTATCAGAGGTTGGATTGTTTGTTACTGAAGCTTTCGGCATACCCTACGTATTGTACTCTATGCTGAATACTCCTATACCCGGTGTGCCAAGCTATATGTATACCTACTTCCTCTACGGTGCTTTCGCCGGTATTGCTATATTGATCGCTGGAACTGTTAAGAATATGGGTGGCTTAGGATTCTTAATGTGGTTATTCGGCATTACCGGGTTGTTGGGCGATGTTCTCAGTTATAGTAGGCTTGCAGGGGTTGGATTAGCAACTATATACTTGGCTAAAAGCTTTAATGCTATAGCAATAATATCCTATCACGGATTATCCGGTATAGCCCCTGTTGTCGGCGTAGTGGTTGGGGGTCTGGTTGCTTTATTTGTAGCGGTATTCGGTCATATTGTTAATACTGCCTTATCCGCCCTGGGCAGTTTTATACACTCGTTAAGGCTCTGCTTCGTAGAGTTTTTGAGTAAGTTCTATGAGGGTACTGGGTACATGTTTGAACCCTTCAAAATAGTTTTAAAGCGGAAGATTGTTATTGAATAACCGTTAATAATTATGAATCAGTATGAATAGGGGAAGAATAAATGGATCCAGTTGCGATCGGTATAGCATATGC
>WAON01000152.1 GCA_015521265.1 Desulfurococcales archaeon | reverse complement strand
GTTACTAGTCGTTTCAACACTCCTAGTACCAGGATACATTGATGATTATGAAATAGATCAAATGACTAGATATGTCGCACGCTTAAACACTAAGATACCATATATCTTCCTCGGATTCCACCCGGATTACCTATTAAAAGACTTACCTAGAACCAGTATCTATCACGCTAAGCGTGCAGTTGAGATCGCTAGGAGGAACGGCCTTGAAAATGTCTATGTTGAGAACGGGTGGCTTCTTGGAAACGATTATCCGTGAAGCTAGGTTATTTCCTTAGAAAATAATGTATAGGCTCGCCCAGAATATACTCGGCAACCTCCCTAATACTCTCTGATACAGTTAAGTGTGGTACTGGTAATTCGGCATATTCTCTAAAACTCATTTTTCCAAGGATTAAGGGTAAATATTCACCAATGATCTCTGATGCGTGTGGGGCAACAATATGTATACCTAGAACTTCATCAACATTCTCAGGCTTATGAAGTATCTTAATAAAGCCCTTCTTACCAGTCTTAATCCTTACAGCTGCAAGCATGGTTAATGGTATCCGCTTCTTAACATACTTTATACCCTTCTTCTTCAAATCATTCTCAGTATACCCTACACTAGCAACCTCGAGGCCTGTAAAGTAGGTTTTAGGGATTATAAGAGGGTCTAGGCTTCTCTCACTGCCCCCAAGTATGTTTTTAGCGGCTAAAATACCCTCAATAATAGCTTTATGGGCTAGTAATACGCCTCCAGTAACATCGCCGACAGCATATATTCCCGGAATACTCGTTCTATACCCCTTACCTACAATGATAAACCCTTTACTATCCAGCTTTACACCGATATTCTCTAAGCCCATTCCATGAGTGTTCGGCTTCCTGCCAATTGCTACAAATACTTTATCATAGGCTTCGCCTCCCTTACAGCACCTGCACTTAAACCTAACCCCATTGTTAACCGTAATCTCTTCGACCGGGCAATTCTCCCTTACAACTACACCCTTACTCTTCAGATAAGACCTAATAGTTGCCGCTATATCCTTATCCATAAAGGGTAGTATGTGTTCTGCGGCTTCTATAATAGAGGTTTCGATCCCAAGGTCTGCAAGTATATTAGCCGTTTCAACACCAATAACTCCACCGCCGATAACTAATACTCGATCCGGTGTTTTTTCTAGGTAGTAGAGATGTCTATTATTTATAATTCTCTCACCGTCGAAGCCGTGGCCGGGCAATGGCTTGGGATCGGTTCCGGAAGCAATAATTATGTTTTTAGCCTCCAAGTGCTTCCCGTTAACTTTAACCATGCGTGGAGACTCGATCCTAGCAAATCCATTAATTAATTCTATACCGTAATTATCGAAGAGATATAGTAATCCATTCCTCATAGAATCAACGATATCCCTAGCTTTTTCAACAATATTTCTCCATTCAATATTAGCATTACCACCATAGTCTCGGACAATACGCAAGCTTGAAGATATATGATAGAAAACTTTGCTTGGTACACACCCATAGTTAACACATTCACCGCCCACTAGGTGTTTCTCAATAATACCAACTTTTAACCCATTACGAGCCAGCATTATAGCTGCCGAATATCCACCAACACCACTCCCAATTATCAAAGCATCATACTTCACAACACATTACCTGTATCGAATTTTGTTCAACTTATTCGGCTAAATCCATGCTCAATAAAATAATTTAGGTAATCTCCCAACCTCAATACTGAGCGGTGTTAGGGGAACTCTATTTTCCCATTTTCTCGAGGTATATTCTCCATGTTGGAGCCATTGTTTTGGGGTGATTAGCCTTAACTTCATCGATTCTTCCAACACTTGTATTAATAGGCCATTTGCGTGCTTCTTCTGGATTAGTATATGCAGTTTCCGAGATCTCTCTAAGTCTTTCAACATATCTATCAATGTTTTCAAGTGTTTCCGACTCCGTAAACTCGGTCATTAATGCCTCTCTCACTATTAATGGGAAGTATATTGTTGGAGCGTAGAATCCTGCGTCGAGTAATCCTTTAGCAACGTCTAGAGCTGATACACCGGTTTCCTCGTATAGTTTCTCAGCACTAACTACAACTTCATGTTTTCTAGGCCTCTTTTCCCCATAGGGTATGCTGAAGCCCTTAACTTTCCTAATCTTAGATGCGAAATAGTTTGTGTTGAGGACAGCTTGCTCAGTTACAAGTCTGAGCCCCTTAGCTCCGAGCATTAATATATAGGTGAAGCCCCATACTAATGGTCCGATATTGCCGAAGAAAGCCTTTAATAGCCCAATGCTGTGCTTCCCAGGGCCTAGTAAATAGTATTTATCATTATCTTCATCGTATTCGACTATGTAGCCGGGTAATAGATCTCCCAGCCTAACGCCCTTATCTTCATCAACCACACGATCCTTAACACACACTGGCCCCGCACCGGGCCCTCCACCACCATGCGGCGAGCCGAAAGTCTTATGTATGTTAATATGGGCTATGTCAAAACCCATATCTCCCGGACGCGTATAACCCATAATTCCGTTAAGGTTTGCGCCATCATAGTATAGTAGTCCATCAACGTTATGGATCAGCTCCTCGATCTCGGCAATGTTTTCCTCGAATAAACCAAGAGTACTAGGATTAGTTATCATTAAACCAGCAGTCTTCTCCGAAACCACGGTCTTCAAAGCCTCAACATCAATGTTTCCATCACTACCAGATGGAACCTCTACTACGGTGAAACCGGCCATAGACGCACTAGCAGGATTAGTCCCATGCGCTGAATCCGGTACTATAATCTCCTTCTTAACATTTAATTGACCCCTCAGATCATGATATTTCCGTGTAATAAGCATCCCCGTCAACTCTCCATGAGCCCCGGCAGCAGGGTGCAGCGTGCATTTATCCATACCAGTAATATTCGCCAACCACTTCTGAAGCAGGTATAAGAGCTTCAACAACCCCTGAACAGTATCTTCATCCTGAAGTGGGTGTAGCCAAGTAATCCTGGGATCATAAGCAGCTTCAAACCCAATACGGGGATTATACTTCATAGTACAAGAGCCAAGAGGAACAGGTCCTGTGTCTACGCCGTAGCTCATCTGGGTTAGCCTAGTATAGTGTCGGACAACTTCAACCTCGGAAACCCTTGGTAAACTGGGAGGTTTTTTCCTCTTAATTTTTTCGGGTATATTAATCCCGCCAACGATCCTGCGGACTACTTCATCCGGCTCCGGTACAATGTGGCCGATCCTCCCATTACCGTCTATCTCGAATATAAGGGGCTCATTCCACTTTGCTTGCCTGAACACCATGATTCAAACACCCCTCAACCACTCAAAACATCCTTCAAGGCATCAACCAATAGATCAATGTCTCTATGAGTATGCATTTCTGTAAACGCGTATAGAGCAGACTCTCCTAGTTCTGAATAATAGTTTCCAAGATAGATACCGCCATGAATACCTTTCACCAACAATCTCTTATGTATCTCATAGTATTCCCTACCCGTATCATCAAACCTTACCGGGAACTCGTTAAAGAACTCGCCGCTGTAAATCCTAGTCTCCACTCCTTCCAAGCTCGACAGTTTCTTCTCGGCATAGTGTGCATGATAATAATTTGTCTCCGCTAGCTTTTTCAAGCCATCCGGTCCCAGCAGACTTAAATATACTGCGGAAGCAATAGCTGATAACGCTTCATTAGTACATATATTACTCGTAGCCTTCTCCCTCCGAATATGTTGCTCCCTAGTCTGCAATATCATCGCGAAAGCCCTCTCTTTTCCATCCTTTGTTGTTGTTAAGCCGATTAAGCGTCCGGGCATCTGTCGTATGAGCTTACGATCATTCCTTATAGCAAAGATTCCAAGCAGTGGGCCCCCGAAGGAGGGGTATAGGCCCAGTGGTTGTCCCTCACCAACAACTATATCAGCGCCGAGATTTCCCGGGGCCTCGAGGAATCCGAGGCTTAGGGGGTAGACTCCCATTATGAATAAAGCACCATGCTTATGAGCTATATCCCCGATCGTTGCTGCATCTTCCTCGATGAACCCGAGGAAATTAGGGTTTTGAAGATAGACAGCCGCTGTTTCACCATCGATCTTCTCCTCTAATTCACTAATATCCACAGTCCCTTTCTCCGTAACGCCAACTTCTACAAGAGAAACATTATGGGGATATAGGTAGGTTTCAGCAACTCTCCGGTGGAAAGGGTTCATCGTATGGGGTATTATAATCTTTCTCCTACCATGTTTAACCCTCAGACTCATAAGAAACGCTTCACCCGTAGCAGAACCCCAGTCATACATTGAAGCATTCACAATATCCATATCAAGAAGCTCAGCCATAAGGCTCTGGTACTCGAATAATGCCTGCATCAATCCAACACTAATCTCGGCTTGATAGGGTGTATATGATGTTAAGAACTCCCCCCTCATCAATATATGCTTAACAACGGCTGGTACATAGTGAGGATAAACACCGCCTCCGAGAAACGGAATTGTTTTAAGTTTTTTATTCATACTAAGACTTTCATCGATAAACCTCCAAGCCTCATACTCCGATATAGGCTCTTTAAACCCTATCTCTAGCTCATCCCATTCATCACGTTTGATCCTAAACTTCTCAGGTATATCCCGGAATAATTCATCAATACTCCTGATCCCCAGTTCCTCCATGATTATTCTACGGTATTCATCTGTGGAATTAGGAATCCATGGATGCGGCCCCAATACTTCACACCGTTAACTGGAACAAGACATCTAATGATAAGAAGTATTAGGGATGGGGCATAAAACCGGTTTCGTTAATCTCTCCAATAACTCCTAGTAAATAATACTATGACAGTGAAGACTTCAAGCCTTCCGATAAGCATTAGGAAGAACATGACAAGTTTAGACAACGGGGGAAAGAAGCCATAATTACTTATAGGTCCAACACTACCGAGGCCGGGGCCGATATTACCAAGTGTGGCAGCTGAAGCTGTTAACCCCGTAATTAATGAAATATTAATACCGTGAATCGAAGAATCGATCATGATAATGAATGCCCCAATCGCAAGGATTACAAAATAAATCGTAATGAAGCTAAGTACACTACTAATAATTCTTTCATTAACAGGTTTACCTCCGAGCCTAATTACCCGTATGGAGCCGGGATATATAGATGATAGCATTTCCCTGAGGAATGCCTTGAAACCAATAATCCACCTGATAACTTTAATTGATCCGGCAGTACTACCGCTACATCCCCCGATCAGCATAGCGATAAACAATAGATATTGAGCAGTACTAGGCCATTTAGAAAAATCTACTGTTGAATAACCAGTAGTAGTCATTATTGAAGCTACTTGGAATAGGGAGGTCCTGAAAGTATCTGAGAACGCATTATTACCATTATTGCCTATTAATAGTGTAAGGATCAGGGATAAAGAGAAGAGTAATATTATATACCATCTGAACTCTTCATTCCTAAAAATCCTATAGTCACGAATGAATAGGTACCAAAACAATGCAAAGTTAGTCCCTGCAATAATCATAAATATAATAATAACCCACTGGACAGCTGGAGAGAACGCTCCTATCGACTCAGGAAACGGTGAGAAACCACCCGTAGACATCGTCGTGAAGCTGTGGAGTAAGGCATTGTAGGGATCCATTATTGGAGCTTGTCCAGTATAATGAAGAATACTAAGTATGGCTGTCTCGAGTAGTGTGAAGGAAATATAGATCATCCAGAAGATCCTAGCATTATGCATTATATGGGGTGTTAATTTTTGAAGCTGTGGTCCGGGAGATTCAAGCTGCATCAGTTGGGATCCACCTATCCGTAAACGAGGCAGGATGGCTATTGCGAGGACAATAATCCCCATGCCTCCAATCCACTGTGTAAATTGACGCCAGAACATGATAGGTATCGAATAACGCGTATAGTCAGCAATAACACTTGCACCAGTAGTTGTAAATCCGCTCATACTCTCAAACAAAGCATTCACGGGATCACCAAGTACTCCCTCGCCGGATAATATATATGGTAGTGAGCCTAGAATGGAGATTATAATCCATGCAAGAGAAACTATTAGGAATGCCTCCCTGACTTTTATTCCTTTATCCCTGCTAAGATTTCTCAACAAAAAGCCCAGAAAGACTGTAATAATGAATGGTATAATGAATGGAAT
>WAON01000151.1 GCA_015521265.1 Desulfurococcales archaeon | reverse complement strand
GTATTAATCCATTAATGTCTAAATATTGTAATTGTGGGAGGTTTACCTTGAAAATTATGGGTATCGACGACTTCCCTACAAGGATCCATTACTTGGAGGAATTCATTAATACCGCTATGGATGTTATAGGGAAGATCGAGGAGTTGAGGAAGACTAGGGTATTCTTATTATTCATTGGTAATTATCGCAGCATCGATACGGATCTGCCGGAGATCATCTACGACCTCCTCCCCAGTGTTAAGGGTGATCTAGACGTCATACTTTATACTAGTGGTGGTAGTGGTGATCAAGCATACCTCGTCGGCCGATATCTCCAGGAGAACGTAGAGGGCCGTTTATCCTTCCTAGTGCCTAGATGGGCTAAGAGTGCTGGAACATTGCTTAGCTGTAGTGGTGATGAAATCGTTATGACCCGTATCGCGGAGCTCGGCCCCATTGATCCAATGATCCATATTGAGAAGATCCATAGATACGTTCCAGTACTATCAATTATCGAGCTATTCAAGATCCTTCCCCAGCTAGGGCTTCCAGATAAGATTCTGAAGGATATAATTGATAAGCTCCCACTAATAGAGATCGGTGATTACAAGAGGGTATTAGAGCATAATATTGAGTTAACGAGTAAGCTCCTCGAGAAGAGGATGTTTAGGGATGATCCCGGTAAAGCCTCCAAGGTAGCCTCCAGCCTGGCTTCTTATAAGCATCATGGAGCCCCGATAACGCTCTACGACGCATCAGAGCTCGGGTTAAGGGTTAGGAGGGCTGATCCAGTCCTCGAGGAGTACTTGTTGAAGCTTCATAGTAGTTGGAGGGATCAAGTGTTAGAGTTTGAGGATAAATTCCTATTACCACCTGCTGAGCCCATTAATATTAAGATCGGTGATAGGGGGGTTGTATTAACGAATATTCAGGATGAATTACTCCGCCCAGGCAAATAACTCTTCTATTTGTAATTTAGGGTTTTTATTCAAGAATATTAAGGTATGCTAGGATTATTTCCCGAGGAATCTCTCATAAGCTGTCTTACCAGTGCTCTTTGGGAATGCTTCTGCTTCAACCCTAATTATTATCGGCTCCCTGATCTTAGCTGCTAATCCCTTAGCGATCGCCCAACCCCTTGGGAGTACTCGGACACGTTTAGCTATTGGACCCATTATCTCCATAATCCTAGCAAGATCCACGTCTTCAACTCGGTGAGCTATAATGTTCTGGCCCATCTGTGTCGTTATAGTCTTCGATATTAGGCTCGGCCTCTGCGTTGCTATGAAGGGTGTAACACCGTTCCTTGGCCCGGTTGTTGCTATTATGTGTAGTGTCGACTTCAAGCTATCCTTGACGTTGGTATCTGTTGCTAGTGTAACCCCTCCCTTCTCGGGAGCGTATAGGTGGGCTTCATCTATAGCTACTATGCAGCCGAAGCCCGGGTCTTCGAGGGCTGTCTCGTAGATCTTTCTTAACAAGTTATCTATTATCCTGTAAGCGTGGTTGTAGTCTCTCGTTGCTGAGAGGTCTATGTGTACAATGATCTTATCCCTGAGTAGGCCTAGTACATCTGATAAACTATATCTTCCACGGGCCTGCTCTGATTTGAAGGATTCCTCCCAGCTCCTAAACCCCTTCATAACCTCCGTGTAGATGCTGGATGCTTTCTTCTTAACAAGTGGTAGTATTTTCTCCTTGAAGTATTCGGGTGTTAGCCTTAGTGTTTTCTCGCCTGCTAGGTTATTAATGATTAATGTGTGGAGTGTCTTTGCAACCTTATTCCTTCGATCATAATATCCCAGCTTCTCGAGTACTTGTTGTGCATAGCTTTGTATGTCGAAGAATTCCCGGCCGCTGATATTGTCTACGTGTATGTGTACATAGTTCTCCTCCCCAACTAGCTTGATCGGCTTGTCGGCTCCATATTCTCCATCCTTATCAATTATTAAAACGTGTGGTTTAGCGTCTTTATCTAGGAATGCCTTAATAACCCTGTAGAGGATCGTGATCATCGTTGTAGTCTTCCCAGTACCCACACCCCCAACAACTAATAAGCCCTGCCTCAATAGTCTCGGTAGGCTGAACCGGTACTCGTGCTTCCATCCCGGATATATTTTCCCAACAACTATGCTATCCCCCTTCGGCTGCAGTAGCCTATCTATAACCTCAGGTTTTGGACGGTAGACCCGGGATAATGGTTTAATGTGTTCTATAAGCATTACTAAGTCATCTATACTAGTCTCCCCCTTCATAAGATCTTCAAGATCCTCCACGTAGCCGATCTGCACTGCACGGGCCCTCGGATAATTCCTTGTCTCATCGAGGAGGGGCCTACCGATCCTTGCTAGGTCTTCCTCGTAGTCCCTCGCCTTCCTCCTCATCGGTACCTCGGTTACCTGGTAGAATACTAGTGTATTCTTCGATGGGTGTTTTATACATACAATATCCCCTATCTCAACCCTCTCACCACTAGTAACCGTGAATGTGATCGCGTCTGGCTCGTATAATCCATCCTCGGAGTAGATATAACCTATAACCTTATCGACTAGGCTCTGTGGATCGATCATTTTAGAGGCCTCCATACTCGGGTAGTAGGGGGATGAGGAGGTTGGGGTTATCCTTTACATACTCGACAATGTAGTCGTGTAGTATGTCTTCGTAGAGCTCCCTAACAAGTTTCCGGGTAATCTTAGTTTCCTCATCAGCTTTTATGACAATATACGGTATTCCCTCCCTAGTCCTATTATTGTATAGGTATGATAGTATACTCTTATAATCGACAACTAAGCTGCCGAAATCCACGCGGTAGGGTGGGCTGCTACTCGTTAATCTCAGGTATACCGTTTTCGGCTTGATCTCTGCTACTAGGCCGGCTACATCCCTGTCATGGAATAATCCCGGATGATTTCCAAGCTCTAGCGGCGGCTCGGGCAGGTATTCTCCGGGTTCCAGGATCCTCGAGAGTATTACGTGGTCGAAGCCCCTAACACCCTTGATCAATGCAATGTATCTTGATCTAGGCCTTTTAACGAAGCCTACAATGTTCGTATCAGCACCCCTACTCCTACGGTGGAGGTTTATAACTGCTTCATGATACCTCTTCCAAGCCTCCAACTCACTCCTAGTACCCACTAGCTTCTTAGCAATAGCACCATAAGGTATTAGTGGCCCGTCAACTACTAGTAGATCAACACCCCGCTCAAGGATATGGGTTGCGTTCTCGAATACTAGGGCTTCCCTAACCTTATCTACAACGCTGTGTATCAGGTTTGCTGACTCATAATAGGAAAGCTCGGAGGGATCATGCGGGACTATCACCGGATCCGCAACGATCCTCTCAACGACTCGGTTGTCCTCGAGTATAACGCCGATCGATGCAATTATGCCTATGTAGCCGATGTTTAATGAGACTATGTAGCTTCCTCCATCTACGACTCCGACCCTGTGGAAACCGGGGGGTTCCCATGAAACCCTAGACTTCAACAAATCAACAGGCAACGCTTCACCACTAAACAATTCACCCACAACCTGTCCGGCTAGAAGCCTAAAATAACCTTTAAGCTTATCCCTAATCCTAGCAATAACCTCGGAGTAAGTATATACTTCCTCTTCCTCGGACATCCCCGAATACACTCCCCCTATACAATAAATTATTGAATATATAAACTGGCTAATAAGTTGAGATCTCGTCGATCGATAAGTATTTTGTATTTTAAAACTTTCAAATAAAAAGGGTAAATTCCAAATATTAGGGTTTAATCCTTAATTCCTCAATATACAGCTTCATTATATCATCAATAACATTATTTATTAACTTGTAAAAGACGAATTTATCAGAGCCTCTTAGCTTCTTAAATTTCCTCATAATACTTACGAGGTTCTTAAGGTTAGGATAGCTTATCATTAGGTTTCTATGCGGGGGAATTAAGGGTAGAACTTCGAGGAATTGATCATTTAACACCTTTAATGCCTTGGTATAGCTAATACCGTCTTCACCAGCTATTACTGCAATATGAACTAGGCTATATTTATCAGTGAAAATTTTTACAAATAATGTTTCCTCGAGGCTTCCCCAAATAATTGCTAGTAATATATAGATCCTTCTAGGATCTATTCCCTCACTATTAAAGCTCGTATAATTTAACAAGTAGTCTAAGGCACATTCAGCTATAGAATAAGGATAAACATCGGGGTTCCTAATGCATTCAAAATATTCCTCTTGTATCCTTGGATCATTAGACGTATATAATGAATCACTCCTCTTCACGTAAACCCATAACTTAGAGGTTATTTCATGCAATATAATCACCAGCTATACTTAACTATCCCGCGTAACCGGTACCTATTGATCCGATGGAATCCGTAAACTTACTTATTACTAGGCGGGCAAGGTAGAGGTATAATAGGCTTCCCCATGTTGGTATTATTAATAGGAGTTGTTCCGTATAAGCATTGTATAAATAATATATTCTTCGCAGATATATTAGTTGGGCTAGGTCTGATCTTGCTGTTGCGGATATTCCATAGTCAACGATCTTGGTTAAAATTACTAGGCCGAATAGGATTGCAGAGGTTAATGCCCCATAGATCAATGCTCTCCATGTTATATTGATTGGTTTCTTCAAGCATGAGTAACCAGCGAGTAGGTAGTAGAAGAAGGGTAGGATGTAGTATAGTATGATTAACGGATTATAGTTTTCAACCCACCATGTTATCTGTGGTATTAGCGATTCGAGGGCTTCGTAGGGTAGGCTTTGTACTTCGATCGTGTAGGCTAGGCCTATGATCGAGTATATGATGAAGGGGGCTATGAATACTCCGTAGAATATCGTTATGAAGAGATGCTTCCTCCCCCGATCCATACATCCATATCTATTAAACAAACGCATCGCCGAGACTGTATATGGTAGTATTATAAGTGTTAAACCGTAGAGTACTGAGCCTACGATTAGGTATTCATAGTAGAACGGCTTATCCGCTAGGAATACTGCACTAGCAGGCGGCTCGGCGAAGAAGGGATAGGCGTTGAACCATGCAATAAAGAATACTGCAGCTATTATTTCCGGGTTATTCATTAGGAGCCCAGTGATCCATTGATAGTTTTTCATTTTTCGTATCCCCTCCGTTTGTTATGGCCAGTTTGCTACAAGTTTGTATGATAGATTTAAGCGGTACACGGGATTTATACTTCTAGTAGAGTATAACCGGTATTCTAATTCAATGCAAAACACTATTGGTTCCCTACTCTTCTCTGTTTCAGCTACCAGCTTGTACTTGATGAATCCATTATCCATACCGCTCGGTAACAATATCCTACTATCAAACACGTTTATACGCCCATATACGCGTGGAGGAGGTGGCTGGGCTGATAAGTAGTCTTTGATGAGGGAGTATGGGGATGCGAGGTATAGTAGTGGGTGGAAGGGATGGTATTTAATTATTTGATCACTTAATGGGAGGGATTCTCCAGGGCTTGTAGTTTTAGTATTAGAGTATATGCTCCTCAGGTATCCATTGGTTATTTTAAACTTGTAATTCAGGACTCTAATGATTAGCTTCTCCCCTAATCCCTTGGTTTTCGGGTATGTTTTCCTATAAGTGTATATGTGTACTCCTACACTCCTAGACTCCCCGTCTACGTGTATGTGTGAAGCCATTATGTCTGTTTTCAACACGATGGTTTCAGGAACACTTGTCCGGGCCGTGTAGTAGTAGCTTATTATTGATGTAATATAGTATTTCTCAGAGTACTCGAGGCCTGAAGAGATACTTTTCCACCCATCCCGGTACAATGATGTATAGAATACGTTTCCACCCATATAGACTGGCTGGATCGGTCTAACAAGTAGCTTGTAACTACTCTTTTCAATGCCTATCCTGACCCATGCATCAATTCTATCCTTACCAGCTGGTTCAAACATTATGACTATTGGGATTGGTTCTTGTAGGTATAGGTAGTTGTTTAATTTTACATCTCCGAGGCTTAACGTGTTATTACCTATGCCTAGGATCCTCTCAGCATAATTATCTCCAACCATTACCACTGCTTTAACCCTGCCTGGGCCCAGGGTGTTCGAGCCTTGTTTCATGTTTATCCTTATAGTATAGTCTCGGAGGATTACCGAGCCATTAGGGGCTATATAGCTTGTCTCCGGTAGATCAGTTATGTAGTAGATGCAGCCCACTGTTTCACCGGGGTTTAGGCTTATACGGAGCCATTCTTTATCATGGGCCATGCTTAGGACTAGATCCTTGTTCAGCGGTGATCTCGGTATTATGCCGGAAGTATTGTATCTTGAAGTATAGGATACGGTGATAACCCATTTCTCACTTGGGGAAGCGTCGAGGATCTTTATTCTCAGTAATGAAGTTTTTAAAAGTCCTATGCCGGACTGGTTGATCCATACGTGTAGTAAGAGCCTATTAATCGTTAGGGCTGAAACCATGTATACATGGCTTACCCCCCTATACTCTACAAGTAACCTCCTCGTAACCGGTCTTTTCTCCCCCGGTGTTAGCTTGATGTTTATGTACTGGTCTATTAAGCGTATCCGGGAGAGGTCTAGGCCCGTGGAGAATAGTGGTTTTAACACTATTGTTAATTCATGGTTTCCATTTATAGTGTAGTTCCAGTTATCGAATACTATTCTTGATGTCGGGACTGCTTCTACTACGTCTGGTGTTAACCCCCCGGTTCCCGGCTGTTTAGCCCCCACCCACACAACGCTGGTACTGATTATTTCAGCGTTCTTAATCGGCTGGCGGTAAGCTTTTATGATCGACCAGTACAGGGTGGTGATCGATGCATTGTATTCACGGACTAGCCGGTTAGCTAACTTTTCATCAGTGAGTACTTCGAGGAGTGGTTTATTGATCCATGTATCATGTATGTCGAGTATGTTCCGGTAGATAGTATTCTTCAATATGAAGGGGTTACTCATCGCTGGATCTACGACTATTTCGATTGGGAATTTGAAACTATAAGGTCCAGTTACAAGCTTTACCTTAACTGTTATAATCATTAATGCTTTTGGATGAATACTTAGAAGCTCGGATAAGTTTCCCATCATGGGTATTATTGTTGGGAGTGTTAATTGTAACGTGTGATTGGGGGTGAGATTGTCTGGTACGTGGTATATTGTCATGTTTTCGAGGCTGTACCGGTGATCGTAGATCCTTGCTGGTAGCTGGATCCATTTCCCGCCGCTGTATGCGTAGAACCATAGGTTCCATGGGTGAATGTATACGGGTAAATCCCTGCTTTTAAGGATCTGCATTAGTTTTAACTCAATTATCCTGCCGCCGAAGAAGTACTTGTAGATCATGGATGCATTATTACTCCCCAAGCTACTCGTAATCTTACCAGCTAAGTCTTCAAGGCTTAACCCTTTAACAATCCCTCCTCGAGGAATACTGATTACCGGCGGGGATATGTATGGGAACGTTTTTAAGTAAAAAACTCTTTGGGGTTGTCTCGGTTTATAGGTCATGAGTGTGCTGAGGAACAAGGCGGAAACAATGATTGCATAAATGAATACTAGCCCCAATATGCGTAAAGTCATCGGTTTATTAGACATGCTTACCACAAATTATAATTTTGTATGGGTTTGTTTAAATAGTTTTACTTATGAGAAATTTATATGCTCCGTAGAAAGTATTTATGTTGTCCATTGCCTTGATGTTTTCCATAGGTTTATTGGTGTTGGTTTATTGGTTTCTATTGGTAGTAATTGTTTATTCTTGATCCTCTCCAGTGCTTTAGTGATTGGTTCTGCGTCAAGGGTTATTGTTACTGCTAGCGCTGCTAGACCGCTCCACTCCTTCCACCGCTTAACCCATTCTTCCTCCGCTCGTCTACTGTCTACATGGTATGCTTCCATGATTATCCTCTTCAGCCATCTATCAATTGGTGGTAGACTGTATTCCCTATAGGCTAGTAGTATTGCTAGCCGGGCAGTGTATTTCCCCACTCCCTTAATCCTCGTTAGTTCCTCCTCGATCCTTTCCGGGCTTAGTCTCCGGTATTCTTCCGGGTTTATTACTCCATTATTTATCGCCTCCGCGATGTTAACAATAGTCTTCCACCTGTACCCTGTCCTAGCTTTTAATAGCAACTCGGGTTTCTCGAGTATATCGGTGGGCTTCGGCGGTAGTAGTACTGGTTTATCCCCGATCAATACCCTCCTATTATACAGTCTAACAATATCGTAGAGCATCCTCCAGCCCTGCCTAAAACTAGCATTCTGCTGACAAACACCAATTACGAGGCTCCACCAGAGACTTGTTGATCGAAGCCTCCAACCCCTATAC
>WAON01000150.1 GCA_015521265.1 Desulfurococcales archaeon | reverse complement strand
GCAATAATCATTTACGCTGGATCCCCGGTAATACTTATACAATTCCTACTGGTGCAATGGAGCTAAAATATTATTTATCGAGAACTTATTCCGATACAAGTGACTGGGTGTTCTCTACAGAGTTCACATTCGAAAGCATATGGGCATACAGCAATGACTACCGTGGCCGAGGTGCCGTATATTATATTGATTACGTACATGAATTTCCAGCCTACATAAAAGCAGTAAATTATCGAGTATCAGTAATGAACACATACTACACATGGGGGAGAGACTACCTCCAAGAAGTATCATTTAACAGCATATACGCCTACGACGAGGATGTGGGTGAATCCCAGGCCTCGGACACGGTAGCCAATACGATAATGTCGGCGTTAAGTGTTGCATGGGACTTTGTGGTAGCGTCAATCGAGATACCCCTACCAGCACCATGGCAGGTATTACAAGCACAGAACCCTCAAAATTACGGGATAAATATACCGACACAGATAGACTTTCACCACGATCAGATAAACGATATCAATTCACACTATGACTATAACCTGCCCCCATTAACGAATAATCAGTATTACCGGAGAAACTTCGGGTTAAGAGAATCCGTTAGAATAGAATACGCCTTCAACCCAGTATACAGCCCACAGGCATGCGGAATAGTATTCCTATGGAGCTTCCAGCCAGACATTAAAGTAATTTCTCCAAATATAGCAACAATTGATGTTCCACAAGGATACGAACCAATACTATATGCATATGTTGAACACAACATATACTACTTCCCGCCAACAGGATCAAGTCCGCAGTGAGGAAAGATAGGTGAATAATATGGGTTATAGGTTAAATATTAAGACTTTTTTCATCATCCTAATGTTTACAATTGTAATAATTCAGCCTATTACTAACTCTTACTCCTACATAGGCTCCTTCTCCTACTGCAACTATTTCATCGTTTTGAAAAGTACTGATAAAGCGTATAGGTATGTGATTTCAAATTATTCTATTACGGGGATCGATAAGATCGTTTTTAACGCCGATAATTACTCTTATTTTCCAATATATGATGGAAATAGAATGGATGTATCCTATGATAGGTATGGGCTGAATAGTTTTATGATGACTGTCATTAATAAAAACGGAACATTAGATATAGTAATCTATGATAATGATCGTTTGAGAGTTTGGAGATTTCCAGGTAGATGGCCTTCACCAAGTAAATTTATACCAGGCCAGAGGCTTGTATTTGAGGACGTACTCCCGGTTTTATTAACGAATCATACACTCATACTATATGATGAATACGGATACAATGATTCGGAGCTTAATTATCTGATAGCAATTAGTATCGAAAACAATACACCTATCCAAGTCTTTAATCTCACAACCACGCCAATTTATATATACGTGAAATTGATAACCAGTGATCTGGTTGTTTTAAGATTATTCAATAACTGGAATGGATCTGTTATTGAAAAATTCATATATTTGAACACTACAAGTCTGAATTACACGGTTATTGAGCATCGATTGTTTAATGGGAATATCACATGGATCCATAGGGTTAATGATACAACTTACTGGATGATATTCAATGATACAGCTAGACCCCTAGCATTAGTAAAGCTATATCCATACCCGAAAGTGGTTGCCGAGTATAGGTTTAACTTTGATCCATTTGTTAATGTCCTTATTATTAATTCTACGGGTAGATATACCTTTATGACTGCATATAATAATAGTAGATATCTTGGAGTATTGTTGGGTGGAGGAAGGATTAGTTTTTATAATGTTAAAAATTGGAAATACTTTCTGGTCATTAAATATAAGGACTTATTAATAGCTACGAATGTCTTTGATCGAAATCGGACGCTTATTATTGTGTATGGTGATAAGGGGAACTATACTATTTATACTGATGAGTTTCTGGATGTTGATTCTAATAATTATGCATACCTATACAACAACCTCATAATACATACATTCTACAGGTACAAGGTAACAGATGGCTATACGTTCTGGCCAGTGGCTTTGGCTGGGTTAGAAATAACTGATATCGCGAGCGGGGATACGAAGGCATTGATCAACAGCACAAGCCTAGTAAACATCTACCTACGTGTTAAACCAATTAATGAGACTGCTCTAAATATAACTTATATAGGTTATAATAGGACTGGTGATGACAGCCTAGTTGCTTACCATATTATCGTTAGGCTACGCAGAGTTGAGTGGGGCTTGTATCCAGCCGGTGAACCACCAGTTATTCCTGTTCTGCTCTTAATAGTTTTAACCGTGTTATTCTTGGTGAGAAAGCATGCGTCTAAGCTTTAAACTAGATAGGAGAATGCTCCGCAGTCGAAGATTCCTTGCATTACTCGTAACAGTGATCATAGCAGTATCCATCGGATCATACCTTGTATACAGGCAGTTCATTATTAATAATCGGGAAACGATACCCGTTGGGGGAGAATATGTTGAGAAGGTTGGCTACTATAATGATAACTGGTCTCTAATATTGAAGAATAACACGGTGGATAGTGTAATAGCTAAGCATGCATTACCAGTAGCTACCAGTATCCTACCAAAAGCTTCCATGATCCTCAGTAAAGCACGTAGCTTGGGCTTCAACGGTAATCCGGTGATCAACTTCCTCAATCGAAGCATTCAATGGTACAAATTACTCGAGGAAAAACACGCCTCCACATACTCGAAAATAATTGCGGCAGACTACCTCTACACCTATACGATAGCATCTAACATAACACTATTAACAGGGAACACAACCCTATTAAACCAGTATCTTTCAAAGCTACGGAGTAAAGCCGTGGATATGAAGAAGCTTGAACCTGTTGTAAGGCATGAACTAGACCTTATCTATGGGAATATATCAGTCTTCTACAACATGCACTATATGGATATACCGGCCCTATACGAGGAAATACTGAATTGCCTAAAGAACCTTGGAAACATACCTGCAATACCAGCGAATACCCAGAATCTTAAATCGAGCCAATACTTATCCTGGATTTATACTAGACTAGTATACTATGGATGCAGTGCATACTATATCGAATACGTATACCCAATACTCCACAATATAACGTTCAACAAGATATTGACTAAATCCAACATCGAAAAGTACAGTTGCAACTTCACCATAAGCTACTACGAGGAGAGGATCGAGGAGTTAAATAATTTATTAAAGAACATAGCTTCCAGTATAAATGATCAATTGGTAAGTGTGACAAGTAATAAGACAAAAGATGTATTCATTGAGGGCTTAATAAGCTACACGAGGTTTCTAGCAGAAAAGAACTATACAGCAGATCACTTAGTCCTCCACTCCTTCTACAACCTGGTAAGCCTAGTAGTCTTAGCCTCCTCCATGAATAAG
>WAON01000149.1 GCA_015521265.1 Desulfurococcales archaeon | reverse complement strand
GCCTATCCCCAGCATTAAAACCCATAATCTTCTCACTAATCTCGAACTCTACACGGGTATCGCCACAATTAGTCTTAACCCTATACATGCCTGGAAGCCTTAGAGATTCAACCGTTTCAACACTACACTCATAAACCGGCATACCACGAAACACCCATACCCTTAAACTCCTATAGTAGGCGCAATAACCATATATGTGTTAACTGATATTAGCTTTACTATTAGAAACACTAAATGGTGTAAACGATGGCTTTAATGGAGGCTTCAAGAAGGCTCATGGCTGGATTATCCAGTATGGTTGATAAAAAAGTCAAAGTAATACTAGTCAATGGTAAATGGTATGAAGGACTACTAACAGGCTTCGACCATCCCTCACTGAACGTTATGCTCGAGGAAGCAATAGATAATAATGGAGCAAAATATCCGCGAGTAATAATCCGCGGAGAGAGTATTTCCGAAATACTAATGACTGAAATACCATTATTCGACCCAGAAGACTTTAAACAATACCTACTCAGAGAACTAAAACTACGCGAACACCAAGTTAAAGTAATACCAGAAGCAGGAATAGTCGAAGTACAAGGGCGATACAAGGTTTCAGAGAAAGGGGTTGAAGGAATAGGTCCTTTTGCAGAAATATTACATGAATACTTCACTAAATACATAGAAGAGAGAAAGAAGCTACTACAGGGTTAAAGAGGAATTGGAGTATTTTGATCCTCGAGAATACGATTTAGCCGGTAGAATAGCACGATTAAAAACAAGACATGGAGTAATAGAGACACCATACCTTTTTCCAGTAATAGATCCTACAAGACAACAACCACCCCTAGATACAGTTAGAAAACTGGGATTCAATGCAGTAATCACTAATGCCTACCTATTCTACAAAAGGAATCGCGGCAGAGTAAAGAGTGTCCATGAATCATTAAACTGGAAATACCCTATAATGGCTGATTCAGGTGGATACCAGGTCTTAATATATGGGGATGTAGAGATAGATAATACGACGATCGTAAACTATGAGAAAAAGATCGGTGTAGATATTGGAGTAATACTAGACATACCAACAGGTACAAGGATGACGTTCCAGGAAGCATGGAAGGCTGTACAGACGACTTTTGATAGAGCAGTAGAAGCCCTACCAATAATCATGGATTCGGATCAATTATGGGTACTCCCAATACAAGGAGCACCCTACAAGGAACTTGTCAAATATTCTAGTATAAGGGCTTGGAGATACCCATATCACATACATGCATTCGGCTCACCCACAGTCTTCCTAGAAAAATATGACTATAGTAAGATCGTTGAACTAGTTGCTACGGCTAAACTATACTTACCACCCCACAAACCACTCCACATATTCGGCGTAGGCCACCCAATGATACTCCCCTTCCTCGTAGCACTAGGGGGTGATTTATTCGATTCAGCAAGCTACATACTATATGCTAGGGATAATAGGTATATGACCGAGACAGGGACTAAAAGGATCGATGAGCTAAGCTACCTACCCTGCAACTGCCCAGTTTGCAGCAAGTACACAGCTGAAGAAATACGGAAATTACCCAGTAAAGAAAGGGTGAAACTCTTAGGACTACACAACCTCTACGTTTTAAGAAAAGAGTTATTAAAAACTAAGCAAGCGATTAAAGAGGGTAGGCTATGGGAGTACTTAGAATACAAGAGTAAAGCTCATCCAACCCTTCGGAAAGCCTTTGAAATTATTAAAAAATACATTAATTTAATGAATAAGTATAACCCCCTAACCAAAGGCTCACCCTACGCAATGTTCCTCATAAATGTTGATAGTCTATATAATCCTAGACTAGTAAACACACGATACAGTACATTAAACAATATACTAACTAGTTACAAGGGGAGACGCTTAGGGTTATACCCCGCACTATACAAACCATATAATCAACAGGAATGGATAAGCAATAAAATAAGCAAGGCAAACATCCTACTATACCATCCCTACCTTGGAATATTCCCACCAGAACTATCAAATACATATCCATACTTCCAACACGAAGAATCGATCGATACTGAATTTATGGATAAATACTCCGAGAAAATCATTAGTGAAATATCGAACATTAAACCCGTAGCGATCACAATATATTATGTGAGAAATACTTGGAGCGAACACATAGCTAGGATACTGGAAGGAAAACTTAAGAGGGTAATAGACGTAAAAATAGTGGAGATTACCTAGCAAGCATTATCATGCTAAATATACATTTGATGCCCAGGCTTCTCAGATGAAACCTCTCCTTCCAAGGCTTTCATTATTTCCTCCCGCTTCTTTTCGACCTGCTCTATGATCTTTATCTCCTCGGCTAATTTATCTGTTTTAATCTTAACACCCAGTATTTCAGATATTACCTCTACAGCAACCATTGTAGCCTTTGGATCTGGACGGTATAGTTCTGCATAGGAGAAAATAGCAACGCCCGGTATGCGGTAGGCATTCATAAACATTATCGTTAAAGCTAGTGGGCCTATAACGTGTTTTTCCTCTAGAAGGGGTGCATTAAGTTTCCTCTCTGTTTTTCCTATCGGTATCCACCTATATTTTTCATCCTCCCTCTCTTTTATAGCAGGGTCTAAGCCTCCAACAAGTATTGTCTCCGATACTCCTAGTTCGGATGCTAGCTTCCCCAGGAATTCTGCAAAATTCGTCCTCTCCCTTACATGTGGTATTCCATGATTTACAAGCACTAATAGTTTCTTACCATTAATTACTCCATAGTAGAGTTCGAAGGGATAAATTATCCCTATACCTCGCTTGAAGAATGTTGCTTCGGGGAAATACTGTGTACGTATAAATCCGATCCTTTTAAGCCCTAGTTCTATGGCTAAGTGACGGCTTGTTAGGTAACCAACCATTCCAAAACCTTGATAACCGGTAATGAAGACAGAGCCTTTAAGCTCCTCCTTATCTATTTCATCAAGTGTGAAGAGCTTAATCCTCCGGGTAACCATGAGTTTTCAATCCTCGAGTACTCCTTCCCGTATTCTTAATGCTTCACCCCATTTATAATATGTTACCACCCATCCAGGCTTCACTGCCTTCCCAACACCTAGGAGTTCACCAGTCTTACTGTTGACAGCTAATACTTCATCACCCGGCCGGATAGCCGGGTCGGCATAGACTACGTGCTTTGAAAAAACATTTCCCCCCTTCATAATGTATGGAGCATACTTGGGGTTGACATAAATCCTTAGATAGGGGTGTGGGAGGAGCTTGTTTAACACATGCCCACTAGCCCTATGGAGGAGTAACCGATAATCACTAGCTCTAATTGATAAGTATATTGCACCATTATGTTCCAGATACCTTATCTTCCCGGTAGAAGGGCTAATCGCAACAAGTACATCCTCCGGTATAAATTCCTCCCCTACACCCCTAAACTGGAAACTGGCTAGGACTCGTAGCTCGGATAATTCTTCTGGAAGAGGAGGGCGTTTAATCAAAAATGACACCATGTATTAATTACTGGAATATACTGGATCTATGCTTAGGCCTTCTACTCGATAATATAGATAAGTTGCTATCGCGTATTTCCTTCTTCGACATAATCTTCTTAACAGCTTGCAGGAAATCATCCATCAACACTATCTTCCTACCATTCCTTAACGCATAGTAGCCGGCCTCGGTAACGATAGCCTTGATCTCGGCACCCGTTGCACCATCAGTTAAACGCGCCAATTCCTCGATATCAACATCCTCAGCTAGCTTCATCCTACGAGTATGTACATGGAATATTTCAATACGGGACTCTAGATCCGGTAGCGGTACTTCAATTAAACGATCAAACCTGCCAGGCCTTAGAATAGCTGGGTCAAGGATATCGATCCTATTTGTAGCCGCAATAATCTTTACATTATCAAGGGGTTTAAAACCATCTATCTCAGCTAATAACTGCATAAGGGTTCTCTGAACCTCTCTCTCACCACTAGTACCAATATCCAGCCTCCTAGCAGCTATAGCATCGATCTCGTCAATGAATACTATTGATGGAGCCTTCTTCCTAGCTAGACGAAACACTTCCCTAACAATCCTCGCACCCTCACCAATGAATTTCTGAACTAGCTCGCTACCAACAATACTTATAAAAGTAGCACCTGCTTCGTGGGCAACAGCTTTTGCAAGCAGCGTTTTACCACAACCAGGCGGGCCGTAGAGCAGGACTCCTTTAGGAGGCTCAATACCTATCTCCTCAAACATTTCAGGATGCTTTAATGGTAGCTCTACAACTTCTTTAAGCTCCATAATCTGCTCCTTCAAACCACCAATATCGCTAAAGGATACATTGGGCCTCTCAATAACCTCCATAGTCTTCACATAGGGGTCTTCATACTCCGGCAATACCTCTACGATCGCGGAGCCCTTAGTATTTAATAAGACGTGCTGTCCTATACGTATCAAGTCGCGTGGAACATTATCTAGTACATCGACAACAAGGTTGGGCCCAGTACTACTCTTAACTAATACCCTCCCATCCCTCAATACATCAATAATAGTCGCCTCGATCAATGGTGGAGATATTAGTTTTTCAACCTGCGACTTATAGTATTGTAGCTGAACCATTAACTTACGGTTCTCATCTTCAAGCCTACGTATACGATGCTTTAAGTACTCGATATGATGCCTATAATTTATATCAACATCAAAGGGCTCATCTACATCGCTACTCATATCTCTACCCCTCATCTAAAATATAATTGAATATAACAACCCCTAAAAACCATAGTATATCATAACACATACAACCCGGCGAGGAGGGTCTCGATGAAATCAGAGGTATGCTACTGTGAAATATGTGGAAGACCCGTATACGATCCGAGAATGTGTAGGACAGTAATTGTCGAAGGAGTAGAGTTAAGAGTATGCCCAGACTGCTACCGTAGACTAGTAAAACAGGGAAAGATCAAAGAAGTACCAACCACTAAAATTAGTAGAAAAACAACACAAACTAGGAAGTGGACAAAGACAAGGATAAGCCGCAGGATACTTGAGGAAGAATACGAGATTGTAGAAGACTACGCGGAACGCATCAGAAAGGCGAGGCAGAGAATGGGTTGGAGCCAAGCCGTCCTAGCCCAGAAGGTTAGGGAGAAGGAAAACGTTATAAAGAGGATAGAAGCTGGAAGGTTAAAGCCGAGCATAGAACTGGCTAGGAGATTAGAGAGAGTATTAGGAATCACACTATTAGAACCCATCGTCGAGGAATCACCGGCAAAAATAGAAGAGGGGGGAGAAGACTACTACACGATAGGCGACTTTGTACGCTTTAAGAAAAGATAATGGTACGAAAAGGGTTTGATCGAGAAATGCATAGTAATAGCAGGGTTGTAGTAATACTACCATATAAATACCTCAACTATATGGATGAAGAATTAAGCCTAGTTAAGACTCTATATAGGGAAATAGCAGAGATCTATACTATTAGGAGGCCTAATCCGAAATACTATGTCACAATCCCAGTCCTAGACGAGATCAAGCTACTCGATGGTATAGATAAGCTAGTAATCATGGATAGATTAAAACCTAGACAAATAATTAATCTCTATCGAGAACTCGGTATCGAAGTATTAGACCGAATACTGTTAATACTAGAAATATTCGCAGAACATGCTGGAAGTAGGGAAGCTAAGCTGCAAATAGAACTAGCAAGGCTAAAGCACCAATACCCACTAGTGAAAGAAGCAATTAGAGCTATGAAGTTAGGAGAACTCCACGGATTCCTAGGAGCCGGTAGGTATGGTTATGAGAAATACTATCTAATGCTGAAAGAAAGAGAAGCAAGGGTTAGGAGGGAAATAGAAAAACTACGGAAGATACGGAGCGTGCGCAGGCAGAGGAGGAGAAGAGAGGAAGCTATACATGTATCCATCGTAGGATACACTTGTGCAGGTAAGACTACACTATTCAACAAGATCACTGGGCTAGGTAAACCCGTGGGACCAGAACCCTTTACAACACTCCAGCCAAAAACCAGTGCAATAATGTATAAGGGGACTAAAATATACTTTACAGATACGGTAGGTTTTATAAGGGATCTTCCGCCGGAGATAGTTGAAGCTTTCTACGCAACCCTTGAAGAAATAAAGTACTCGGATATAATCATAGACGTTGTAGATGCATCTAAGCCTGTACAAGATGTACTAATCGAGTTATCCGAAGCATTAAATATTTTCAGCGAAATAGGGGTTCACGGTAAGAGGATAATAGTAGCATTAAACAAGATAGATCTAATAGGGGGTGACCATTTAAACACAGTTATCAACAAAATAAATGAATCGATCAACATTAACGAAATAATACCTATATCAGCAACCAGTGGATTAAACATCGATAAACTACTAGACTACATAGCCGCGGTGCACAAAGGTGGCAAGGAAAATATACGTTCTAAGATATGGGCACAGGCCACAGAGGGATAAAAGAATTACAAGCCATGTAGCTCTAGTAGCTAGGGCTTTTGGTGCAAACGGCTTCATACTTGGAGATATAACGGATGAAAAAATCCTCAAAACTATTAGGAAAGTAGAGGAGAGATGGGGCGGGCACCTCCATGTTGAAATGGGGGTTAACTCGGAGAAATACGTGTTAAACTGGAAGAAGAAGGGAGGACTAGTTATTCACCTAACAATGTATGGGCTCCACATCGACGATGTGATCGATGAAATAAGGGATCAGGGTAGAAACAAAGACCTACTCATAATTGTTGGAGCCGAAAAAGTACCCCCATTCTTCTATGAAGAAGCAGACTATAATGTAGCTATCGGACACCAGCCGCACTCCGAAGTAGCAGCACTCGCAGTATTCCTCGACAGATACTATAATGGTAGAGAACTACATATAACATTCCCAGATGCAAAGATTATAATAGTACCGTCTAGAAAAGGGAAGAAGGTGAAAACAATTGCCGAGAAGAAAGAAGTCGGAGAAGAAGGAAAAGCCTAGAGTAAAGATTGAAGGCAACGTTAAAGTACTTGTAGACCTCGTAGGCAAGATGTACGGCGATAAAGCCAGGAAGCTACTCGAGATAATAATAACATCCCCCGAGCCTATAGGGGAAGACGCCATAGGTAAATTAATAGGTATAAAGACAAATGAAGCACGACGCATTATTCAAAGGCTAGCCGATGAATCAATAATAAGATTTAGACGGATAAAACGTGGAGATAAAGGTATACATGCATGGTTCTTAAATGAAGACCAAGTTGAAGGCATATTGCTGACTAGGCTGAAAAAGACTAGAGAAAAACTATTAATCCGCTTAAACTTCTTGAAGGAGCACACAATAATGGTTTGCCCACGGTGCGGTAGAAGATATACTTTTGAGGAAGCTATGAATAACGACTTTAGATGTATTGATGATGGTGAGCTCCTCGAGGAGTATGATCCAAGCGATGAGATCGGATTCCTCGAGAAAAAGATCAGAGAGATCGATGAGGATCTGAAGAAGTTCGGTGTACTATAGTCTTGAAACAAATATATAGGTTCATAGACTTATTCTCCGGTGCAGGAGGGTTTGCCGAAGGCTTCACACTAACCGGGAGGTTCAAGTCTATTCTAGGAATCGATAATTTCCGCCCAGCCGCTCTTAGCTATACAGCGAATTTCCCCTATTCACTCTATTTAATGGAAGATATTAAACACGTTACTATCGAGGATATACTAAGCGTTATCGGTAGGGATTCATACGACGTAGTTATTGGAAGTCCTCCATGCGAACCTTTTACAGGTGCTAATCCTAGGAGGAGGAAAAACCCTATCGATCGATTATATAGTGATCCTATGGGACAGTTAACCCTACACTTTATAAGGATAATTTCAGGGTTAAAACCCCGCGTATTTGTAATGGAAAATGTACCAGCTATCATGGATGATGGATTAAAAAATGCTTTAATCATAGAGTTTAAACGTGCTGGTTACCGGAGAATATATTTCAATAAGCTTCGAGCTGAAGACTATGATACACCGAGTCATAGATTGAGAGTATTTATATCAAATGTTAAAATCAACCCGAAACCCTACAAGCACAAGCTAACCGTAAGGGAAGTCCTCGAAGACCTTCCCCCACCCGGAGACTTCCCTCCAAACCACGAACCCCCACCACCTTTACCTCTACGTAAATTGAAGAGGGCGTCTAGGCTAAGATGGGGTGAGGCAATGATATATTACGAAGGGGCTCATGGTAGGAGGCTTCCAAACCTTATAAGGCTCGATCCAGACAAGATCGCGCCGACCGTGCTGGGTAGCTCGAGATTTATTCATCCATGGGAGAATAGGTTTCTAACCGTCCGCGAACAAGCTAGGCTCATGGGTTTCCCGGATCAATTCGTATTCTATGGGGGGAGGGATGAGCAATACAATCAGGTCGGCGAAGCAGTCCCCGTCCCCCTAGCTAAGGCTATAGCTTTATTCCTAATAGATAAAATGGATAGTGGAGAGGTGTGAGTGAAATGTATATCGGTCTCTACGGTTCCTCGAGTGTTCAAAGAATTATGGATTTTGTGAGAACAGTTTATAACTTTGGTGAAGCAACGCCAGTCATAATTAGGCCCGTTGGTGCCGCGGCACAGATCGGTGTTCCCGAAGCCTATAAGCTATCATATAAGCTTGGAAAACCACTCATAGTACTACCGAGTATCAACGACTTAGTAGAGATCTTTAAACCATCTAAAACCTACTATATTAGCGGTAGAGGCGTATCTCTAGACCCGGCTGAGCTAAGCACTGATACAGCAATAGTACTGCCCGGCGGTGAAATGGAGCCTGGTAAGGACGAAACGGTTAATGTGAAAAAAGCATCTATAATAGGTGTTCCACCCGGATTACCGGGCAGTGTCTTAGCCGGGATAATACTCTATCGTAGATGTAGTAAAGCCTAGTTTATTCTAGCTGTACACGTACCAAGTAGAATACTCGATAACGATATTCCTAGATACCTCGTCGATCCTACGCCAATCCTCATAGTTCATCCTCCAACCGACACTACCAGCATTATCCCTAACTTGCTCGGGCTTCTTAGCACCCGGTATAGGCACTATCCAGCTACTATACATTACCATCCAGTTCAATGCTACCTGAGCAGGAGTCTTACCATACTTTTCACCAACCTCCTTCAATATTTTAACAACCCTCCAAACCTTCTCGAAGTTCACCGGGTGGAATACTGGGTCGCCGCGCCTAACATCCTGGAACTCAGGCAGGTTATCCGGTGTATATTTACCAGTAACCGCACCCTTAGCCAAGGGGCTCCATGGGAGGAAAGTGAAACCATTCTTCTCCGCATATGGTATCAGCTCCTCCTCAGCCTGCCTCTCAACAATATTATACCTATACTGCATACTAGCGAAGTCTATAGTTGATAGACATGACCTGGCCTCCTCGATCAAGGCTATAGGGTAATTACTAACCCCTAAATAACGCACTTTACCCAGATGCACTAGTCTCTCCAAAGCCCTCATATACTTACACGTAACATGGTTGTGCCAGCAGGGTGGCCAATGTAGTTGTAGGAGGTCGATATAGTCTACGCCGAGCCTTTTCAATGATCGATCAACACTCTTAAAGACATCATGAGGTGAGAGGAAATCACCAGGGATCTTCGTAGCAATAACTACCTCCTCCCTCTTAACACCAAGCTCCCTTAGAGCCCTTCCAAGAAACTCCTCACTCATACCCCTACCATAAACCATAGCAGTATCAAAGAAGTTTATCCCATTATCAAGAGCTTCCCTGATAACCTCTTTAGCCTTATTATACTCTACCAAACCCCATGCTTCACTATACTGCCATGTTCCAAGCCCGATCCTGGATATGCGGGGTCCATCTCTGCCTAGGCGCGTATACTCCATATACATCCCCCGATGATTAAGGGGTGTGGGCGTGTTCATAACTATGTTAACTTTAATCTTTAAGTATAAGTAATAAACCCTTAATGTAATCCATCCATGAATGGGTGATATAGAGTAAGGGAAGTGATGATGAGATGTCGTTGAAAGCAGGGTTTGGCGGTAGTTTTAGGCTTACCCAGATACAGCACGTGGTTCCTAGGAAGAAAGAGTATGATGTAGTGATTATTGGTGGTGGACCGGCTGGTTTAACAGCTGGATTATACGCTGCCCGGTACCAGTTGAACCCGGTTATTATAACTAAGCTTGTAGGAGGACTCGTAACAGAGGCTCCAATAGTAGACGACTACCCGGGGCTACCGGAAATACCGGGTAACGAACTAGTAGACAGGTTCGTTAAACACGTTCGGAAATATAATGTCCCAATAATTATTGATGAAGCCGTAGATGTTAAGAAGAGCGGTGATAAATGGTGTGTTAAGACTAGAGTACATGGAGACTTCTGCGGCTACACGGTGATCATAGCTACTGGTAGTGAGAAGAGACGGTTAAACGTGCCCGGAGAGGAGCGATTAGCTGGTAGGGGAGTATCATACTGTGCAACATGCGACGGCCCATTATTCCGCGGGAAGAAAGTTGTTGTTGTAGGAGGAGGAAACTCTGCTCTAACATCAGCACTCTACCTAGCAACACTAGCATCAAAAGTCATAATAATTCATCGAAGAGACCAGTTCCGAGCTTTCAAGGTATACGTTGATAGGGCTAGGAAAACGCCCAATATAGAGTTTGTATTGAATAGTGTAATAACGGAGATCATGGGTAATAACAGGGTTGAAGCAATTAGAGTGAAAAACAGGGTTACAGGGGAGGAGAAGATCATACCAGTAGACGGAGTATTCGTAGAAATAGGGCTTGTCCCACCAAGGGAATTCCTCGAGAAGATCGGTGTAGAACTCGACGAGAGGGGATATGCTAAAGTAGGACCAGACCAATCAACAAATCTACCGGGAATATATGTAGCAGGAGACGCCGCAGGAGGACCATGCAAGTACAGGTTCGAACAAATCATAACAGCCGCCGCTGAAGGCGCAAAAGCTGCCGATGCAGCCTTTAAATACATACTACAAGTTACGAGTAAATAAATTCCTAAAAAGCGGTTTTCTTAACACCGGCTAGATAACCTATACGTAAATTATTAATTACAATATCCCTACCCGGCGTAGACATGGGTTCTAAAAATGCAACCCGTATAATATCCTCAACCCCCATCTTTATCTTAGCAGCAATTACTCCGCGAACAGGAATACCTAGATGCTCCGAAATAGTCTGCATAGAGAAGCCTATTTGAAACTTAAAAACTCCATCATCACGCCTATACAACTTCTTAGCCTCAACCACAAATGAATCCTTACTACCACTAAATACTACAGAATCAACCTCAACCTGGCCCGAATACTCGTAAGATGTTGAATGCGGGGATACTTTGAATCGGAATATGCTGTTGGCGCTTCTATACTGGGGGATTACATAGTTTGCATTATAAACAAGATTAATGGTTCTTAAAGCCGCAGATGCAGCTAAAGATTCCCCGCTTATCCTTGATAATAAATCCCAAATATTGGGGTTAAAGGGAAGTATAATATCAGGCTCCCGATCAAGAAGCTCTGAAGCTGTAAAGACTTCATTGCGATAACCGCTAGAAGCCCGGCATATAATGAATCGAGCTCCTCTACTTCTACCTTGTCCAAGCCTTACTGGGTAGAGGTTATTGTTTTTAAGCGGTAAGGGTAGTTTTGATAATGAAGTAATTGATATATAATCTGGAGCCTTCCCGATTCGAACCCCCAACTCTCTAACAATATCCGATAATAAATAGGGAGAAGTACACTCATAAGTCTTCAAACTACCTATAGCATTGCGGTATCGATTAAGGAAAAGAGTCCAGAACTGTGCTGGGAAAACTCTTTGAGAATGCAAAGACTTTCATCCCTACACGTTGGTTAAGGATTCATGGGCCCGGGGGGATTCGAACCCCCGACCACCGGGTTATGAGCCCGGCGCTCTACCTGGCTGAGCTACGGGCCCTTTAGGGTTTATCTCTATATCTTTATGAATTCTGAATTGGGGGTTATAAGTAGTTTTCCATACTAAAAAGACTCTAATCTATCCCTTAGTAGTTAGGTTCCCAGACTCCATGATTCTAGGTATTTCTTCTGCTCGGGTGTTAGTTTGTCTATTTTTATCCCCATTGTTTCAAGTTTTAGCTCGGCGATGCGGCGGTCGATTTCTATTGGTGGATTGAATACTTTGGGGGGTAGCTTACCACGGTTATCGTAGAGGTACTTAACAGCCATGAATTGGTTTGCAAAACTCATATCCATTACCTCGCTGGGATGACCCTCAGCTGCTACAAGGTTTACAAGCCTACCCTCTGCGAGTAAGTATAGCCTCCTACCATCCCTTAACCTATACTCGGTAACATTAGGCCTTATAACCCTCTTAGAAACCGATAAAGCCTCCAAGTCGGGTATCCAAACCTCAACGTTGAAATGCCCTGCATTAGCGAGTAATGCTCCATCCTTCATCCTCTCCATATGCTCCCTCCTGATAACAGCCTTATTCCCAGTAGCTGTAACAAATATGTCTCCAACCTCTGCGGCTTCAATCATAGGCATTACCTCGAAACCATCGAAGACAGCTTCTAAAGCCCTAATAGGGTCGACTTCCGTAACAATAACCCGGCGAGCACCAAGCCCTCGAGCCCTCAAAGCTATTCCTCGACCAACCCATCCATAACCAGCTACTACGACGACTTTACCAGCGATAAGTATGTTTGTCGCCCGGAGTATTCCGTCGAAAGTGCTCTGACCCGTACCATACCTATTATCGAATAAGTGCTTAGTAAACGCGTTATTCACAGCTATAACCGGATACTTCAATAATCCATCCTTCTCCAACGCTTTAAGCCTAATAACACCAGTCGTAGTCTCCTCAGTACCCCCGATAAGCCTAGAGGCAGTTTCAGGGTAGTCTTTATGTAGTGTAGCATGGAGATCTGCACCGTCATCGAGAACTATATCCGGCTTAGCTTCAGCCACCCGCTTAATACACCAGTAGTACTCATCGCTACTCTGCCCACGCCAAGCAAACACGTTAATACCATACTCTACAAGAGCAGCCGCTACATCATCCTGGGTAGATAAGGGGTTACTAGCCGACAAATACACCTCTGCACCAGCATCCTTCAAAGCCTTAACAAGGACAGCCGTCTCCTTAGTAACGTGTAGAGTTGCCCCGATCACTAGGTCTTTAAACGGTTTTGATTCACTGTATTTTCTACGGAAATACATCAGCACGGGCATGTGGTGCTCGGCCCACTCGATCTTAAGCCTCCCCTGATCAGCCAGCGATAAATCCTTAACCCTATACTCAACCATAACATACCGCCTCAACACATAACTATAACACATACACGAAATAAACATAGCCGCTAAAAACAATAATTACTAGAGAACCGGGGGAGCGTGTAGTGATTTGGGTGAGAGAATAGGTTTAAAGCCTAGGGAGAAATTAGTGATCGTTGCTACTCGTAAGCCATGGCTCATACCAATCCTATACTATATATATAGCTACTCCGGGCTTGGAATAGACGAGTTAAAAGAAATCCTTGGCTTGAAGAAACAGGTTCTACGAAGAGCAATATGGTGGCTTAAAAAATACGGATTAGTAATGGAGAGCGGGGAGAAGATAATAGTTATACCAGATTATACCAAGATACTCGAGGAATTTTTCCAAGACTACTGCGCTACCATAAATAAACACTTATACCGAGTAGGCGGGACCTACTACGTAGTAAATATTCGAAGGACAAGGATAACCAGCTACACAGTACCGGCAGAATACATCAATAAACTATTCACATACGAGGAAAACGTCCAGGCAGAATTCAGCCCATTAGACCTAGCACAAACCCTCAACATACCAATAAAC
>WAON01000148.1 GCA_015521265.1 Desulfurococcales archaeon | reverse complement strand
CCCAATAATCCATTTAGCAGCGTCTCCATAGATACGGATAGCTATACCGCTACCATACCTGCTCAATACTCGGGCAACATCCCTGATAGCCTCGGTAGCGTAGGGAACCATGTCTTCGGGCAGTGTAGGCTTATACAACTGGTCTGCTGCTAGATAGATAGCCTGCCCTCCTAACTGATAAAACCCGGTCTGGAAACTATTCCTTGTCCGCAGGCTCTTATTATAGAATAATAGGTATAGTGTTTCACCGTCTAGCCAGTCAACCCTCCTCTTACCACTGTGCAGCATCTCCTTAAGCTCCTTAGCAGCCTTCAATACCTGGAAGATCGTGTCTATATCGTAGTCTGCATTACTAAGCCAGTGCTTACCCTGCAGTAGGCCTAGGAACCAGGGTTCTCCAGCCATACCTACTCAACCACACATGGTTTATTCCTTTATTGATTAATGTATAGGATGAGTAGAAGTATATATTGTCTATGCCCGGGTATACGGTGAAGCACTAGTGAAACTAATAGTTCCATACGTGTAATCATTAATAATCCGGGATATTAAGAACCATTAATTAGGAATAGTAGACTAGTAATTGTTGATCGGGCGGTTTAGCGAGGGTTTGATGCTGTTTTGAATAGTGAAATAATAATAAGTGCGATCAATAATTCAAGGATAGGTTTATCACAATATTATGAGTCGATAATGGATGAAGCGGTACTCGCATACTACCTAGTATTTACTAGGAAGAGGAAGCACCCGGAATACATTATACCAGTCTACTACCCGTTAAAACTAGTAAGGATCTATGATGAGTATAGCCTAGTAATAGACCCGTATGGTAGGGAGGAAGCATTATTTACCCATAAATGCACTCCTTTAAACAAAGTCTATGATGAAATAAACAAGATCCTCTCCGAGAGAGGAGAAGACCTCGCAGATAAACTATCCAGAATTATTAATGTATTGAAAAAATACGATAAACAAGTGGAAACCTATGCTTATAGACTAAAAGGGATCATCATTGATACCGGAATACTAGATGAGATCAAGGAGCTACTAACAACATCGGCAACACACGGAGAACCAGTTGATGGACTACTGTACCACGACGATGAGAAATTAAATGATGATGAAATAGAGAAGACCAAGACGATCATAGTAAATCTCGCTAATCACATCGAGAAGGAACTAGATATCCTGTCAGAGATAAAGCAGAGGCTAAACGAAGTATATGATGAATGGAGGGATCACATCGATAAAGAATTCGAGAGGAAGTTTGGAGAAGTTGAGAAGAGTATCGAAGATACAAGGATAGCTATTACAAAGAAGATTGAAGCCTTAGAGTCGAGGATGAGTACTGAAATAAAAATTGTAGAAGAGAAGTATCGCGCACTAAGGACAACTTATCTAAATAGGAAAATGAAGCTAGAAGACGAGGTTAGAGAGCTCGAGATAAGGCTTGAAAATACGAATAACCCGAAAGCTAAGATTAAATACACGGAGATTATTAAAAAGATGAAGAATGAGATCAGCAATATAGATAAAAAGCTGTCGAAACTTGAAAGTGAGAGAGTCAAGGAGATCAATAGGATCCAGAACAGGTATGATCAACTAATAGTTTCAGAGAAGAAGAGGCTTAAACATATTGAGGATGAAAAGAAGAAGCTTAGAAGGATTCATAATTCATGGCTAAACCAGGTATACGAGTATATGGGCAGGATCAATAAGCTCATAGGCAGGATCGAGAAGAGGCTTGTAAACGAGAAGAATAATATTGAGAAAATCCTGGTTTTAAACCCGCACCCATTAATCGACACGGTTTACCTGAGAACATACATAGTAGGCGTTGGGAACAGGAAGGAAGTAGTTTATCCATCCAGGATCGAGCTGGGCTTTAAGAAGGATGAATACGTTGTTAAAACCTATAGTAATATCGCAAAGAAATTGTTAAGAAGGAAGATCGAGCGTTTAGCTAAGGATCTAGGTGAGAGGCTTATCGAGAAGTATAATCTACTGAAAAACCATAACCTGGATGATGTAAAGACTAGGTTAAAGAAACTCTCCCTCATGGATGAATTCCTGAAGAAAATAAATATCTACCTCCTAGATACTGGTTCCCCGGAAAAGGATAAGGGATAAAGCCGTAAATACCTTCTTAAATATTTTAACAACCGGTTATCCAGTTGATCGGCCGGTGATATTTAATGAGTAGTAAGGGGGGAGAAGATAATGGTAGGGGTTATCTTAAGAGAAATATTATCGGTATGAGTCTTACAAGTCTATTCACCGATGTATCTAGTGAATCAGTATATGCAGTCCTACCCTTCTACATTCGCAGCCTAGGTTATGGAAGGGAAATAGTTGGGTTGATCGAGGGTCTCGGCGAAGTATTCGCTAGCTTGTTCAAGTATTTAAGCGGCTTCCTAGCTGAGAAGATTAATAAGTATAAGGGACTAGCCCTCCTAGGCTACTCTCTAAGCAGCTTCTCCAAGCCCTTCTTCGCACTAGCACGTACATGGCCCCTTGTAGCATTGGTTAAAGTTGTTGACCGGATTGGGAAGGGTGTTAGGACTAGCCCAAGGGATACATTACTTGCAGCTAGTGCTTCCAGGGAATACCGGGGCAGGGCTTTCGGCCTCCACCGTGCAATGGATACTGTCGGGGCAACTATTGGGCCCTTCACAGCCGCCCTCCTACTACCACTGATCGGCTTTACCGGCATATTCCTTATAAGCATTATACCGGGCCTCATCGGGGTACTATTACTGTATCTTCTCGTAGAGGATGTACTACTAGTTAAGAAGAAAGCCGGTGAGACCGCTTTATCTAGTAGGCTACCAGGGGTTTACTGGTTGTTCCTCCTAACAATTATATTGTCCGGTTTAGCTGGTTATACACAGGCATTCCTACTACTGCGTGCCTCGGAGGTTGGCTGGAGCGAGGCAGACTCAATCTATCTCTTAACAATGGCTAACGTGATCTATGCTGGGCTAGCATACCCGATCGGTTATGCGACCGATGTATTCAAGGATATACGGCTTTACCCGCTTGTCTTCCTAGTACTAGTTATCGGGGCTCTCAGCCTAGCATATTCTACATCTTTAATTCACGCAGTAGTATTCTTCGCCATATTCGGAGTATACATGGCTCTACACGACACGTTGATGAGGATTGTTACCGGTAACCTCGTTAAAAGGCTTCAGAGAGCCCTTGCCTATGGATACATGCATGGATCATATGGTTTATCAGCACTAACCGGCTACTACATAGTTGGATACCTATACCAATATTATGGAATACATATAGCATATACGTACTCCACAATAATCGGAGCCTTAGGCTTTATACTGGCTGTAATACTTGTAATACAAACAAGGAAAGATAAAAATAAAACATAATCGGGACCAAAGAGAATAATTCATCAATGCTTCCCGTATGCATTGTTGAAATATGGAGGGATTAATTCTTCCTAACAATGCGGTAGCTGAGATTCTAAGAAGGAAGATATATTTTGGTAGTAGTCGAGGAGTATTCTATAGGTGTAGTAGGAGTATAGTTTTGCTTTATCATCACTTGCCGGATTACTAGTCTTTTTCAAGTATTCCTTCAAGTAGTTGTAGGGGCTCCAATCCACAGCGTTAAGGTATATTATTGAAAGGAGTAAGTTGTCATCATACCTATTTATCGCGTTGGTTATTGTCTTATTCATAGTCGTTAATAGTTCATTATACAGTTTCCTTATTTCATCATTGCTTGGAACGGCTTGTTTACTATTACTTGATTCGTAGTAGTTTATCAGTATGTTTAATGATTTATTCATAGATGATGTA
>WAON01000147.1 GCA_015521265.1 Desulfurococcales archaeon | reverse complement strand
TCGTAGGATCGATAATATTAATATTATAACCGACTACGAGTCAATATCGTTTTTAGGCCCTAGGATAAAGAAGCATATTAATCATCACGTAGAGATTATCGTATTTAATGATCGATATCCAGAGGAAAATGCTTTGAAGATAATAGTCAATAAATTACCAGACATTGTTATCGATTTAGACTATTATAATAAGTTGTCTTTTCTGAGAAATATTATTCGTAAAATGAATATACATGTAATCAAAATAGGTAGGGGATCGAAATGAGTGTTATTTTTGGCTATCCGGTTTGGATTGGTAGTATTAAGGATGATATACTAAGTAAAACTGAGTTACTGAAAAAACAAAAAATAGACTTGCTAGAAGTTTCCCTAGAATATCCTTGGCCGTATAAGTATACTGATAAATTATCTGAACTGATTAGTCGGGTTAAAGATGATGAATTCCGTATTGGTCTGCATGCTCCGTGGAGGGATTTGCCTTATGCTACACCTTATACTGTACTGGATCAGGCAATTCTGGATGTAATTATTAGTTCTTACGAATTCCTAGTTAGAGAAGGAGCTGTGCCGGAGTATATTGTTGTTCACCCTTATACTATGCAGAAAATTGATATTTTTGATAATAGGAGGGATATTATTAATTCGCTGAGAAGAAGGACTATCGCACTAGCAGAGAAAACAAGTTCGATAATCTTATTGGAAAACCTGACTAAGGGCTTTGCCGGCGAGATAACATATCTAGTTGAATCTATAAACGGCTTGGAAAATGCCGGTATTTGCCTAGATGTGGGACATTTAGCTGCAAGATTTAATAGAGAGCTCGCTAGTCACTACGATAGCTTTTATGATTACCTTGATGAAGTTGTAGATGTTCTTAGAGACACTATGGTTCCCGTTATTCATATTCATGACGTTGACCGTTTGAATCGAGAACACCTATTAATTGGTGAAGGAATTCTCGAGTTTAAGAGAATATATAAAAGTATTGCAAAACTTAACCCTCGATTCATCGTTTATGAAATATTTCGATCAAACAAGATTAAACCAAGTATTGAAAAAATAGCTGGAATCATCGGTGAACAAGCATCATGGGCGAGGATCTACATACACTAGTTGTAGGTATCGATGAAGCTGGTAGGGGGCCTATTATCGGGGACATGATTATAGCTTTCGCAGTAATCAGGCTCCAAGACATTGGGAGATTGGAGAGACTAGGGGTTATGGATAGTAAGGAGCTAAAACCCTCGAGGAGAATAATGCTTTTCCATAAATTACTTAGTCTCCTATACATGTATCTAACGCTGAATATCTCGCCATTATTGATAGATAAATGTAACATGAATAAATTAACGATGAAGGAGATACTTGAAGGATTAAAGATTATCTCTAAAATAATTCCACGAAATACTTATGATTCTATCCATGTATACATCGATGAAGTTAAAGGCACTAGTAGGATCCTTGAAAGAGAAATACATGGAATATTCCATGGTAAAAACCTGAAGTTCGTTATGGAGGAGGGGGCAGATAAGAAGTACCCAGTAGTTTCTGCTGCAAGTATAATTGCTAAGTATCAGCGTGACCTCGTCTTGAAACCTATTAGCCGGTTATATGGTGAAATAGGCTCGGGTTATCCGTCCGATCCTAGGACGAGGGAATGGCTTAGAAGAATATCCCATAATCTCCATGATCCACCATTATTTGTTAGGCGCTCATGGTCGACTCTCAAAAATATTAATCCCAATTGGTTTAAGCCTAAAAGAAGAATTTCTGATAAGACTATACTAGACTATTTCCATAATAAGTAATGATTTCGGAAGAGGCATGGGGCTCGGTTAGCATTATAATGGTGGTTTCTATGGTAACAAACCTCCCCGCTGAAGCTAGGGCTAAATGGGTTAAGGTTATGGAGGCTAAAACGCCGGAGGAGAAGATAGCGGCTCTAGAGGAGTTCCTAAAGTCTGTCCCGAAACATAAAGGTACTGAGAATCTTAGATTATGGGCTTCCCGCAGACTAGCAGAG
>WAON01000146.1 GCA_015521265.1 Desulfurococcales archaeon | reverse complement strand
GGGAAGTCAGGAAGAAAGTAGTACTAACAGATATACTAGACAGGCTGGAGAATAAAGTATTAAACATACTTTCAGACATGATCAACGAGCCCAGGCCGGAGCCGGGAGAGCTTAGTGAATGGCTTGATGTACTTGAGAAGGTTAGGAGGATTAAGAAGACCTAGGAATCAACCCGTTATCCTACCCGATACAATCCCCCATACATCCCTATAAACATCTTCAAAGCTCCTAGAAGCATCAACCAATAATAAAAACCCCTGCTCGACAAGCCATTTATAAAACCAGCGTACCCGTTCAAGATACTCTAATTTCTCATATTCCGGAAACCTCGTAGACAACCCACTCCTACGCTTAAGCCCGGTCTCTGGATCTATGTCTAGGTAGATAGCAATATCGGGATTCGGAGCGTAGCGGTTAATGTCTAGAACCCATTCAGGATCAACCCCTCCGGCAGCCTGATAGGCTACGCTACTATAATAATACCTATCGGATACGACGAAGCCTCCCCTACTCAGCACTGGTTTTATAATCATCCGGTAATGGACGAGTCGATCGGCGGCATATGTTAAGGCATCTAGTGCAGCATCCCTATACTCTCCATAATTCTTCAATGCTTTAACGTAGAGTGTATCGTAGGGTTCATAAGTATAAACTGCTTCAAAGCCGAGCCTTGACAAGTCATCTACGAGTCTACGAGCTACACTAGTCTTACCGGCACCGTCGAGCCCCTCGAGTACTATGAATAAACCCTTATTTTTCCTCGAGTTCGACGTGTTTTTCTCCTTGTTTATGCCGTGCATGTAAACCCCCCGGTTTCCCCTTGACAAGGGATACTAAACCATCATAATCCAGGGCGACGAATAAGGGTGTATCGGCTAGTATTGCCCCCGTAATTATTATTGGCTCTGCTTCGGATACGATCATGCATGATGGGCTGTTACCATAATGTTTTAAACCGTAGATAATGTATGATCCAACGGTTGATCCACGGCCTCCTCGAAATATTAATGCTTTACCCTTAACACTCTCATTAACACCCCTGATCACACCATTAACGGGGTCTACTTCGCCATAGAAACTAATGCGTCGATCAACAAGTAATACCTCCCCCAGACAGTCTCCATCCACGATAACTTTCACAGGTATAATGATCCCCAAAACTCTACACCTATTTCCCCGGGCCTACTCCTATTTCTCCATTATAGCTCTAACTATCTCTCTAGGGGATGCAATAGCTACTTTGAAACCGTGTAGTTTTTGTAGGTAAAACCATGCTTTACCACTATTAGTTAATACTACATCATATTCTCCACGTAGCCTAGATACTATTGGGCATGTTCCAAAAGCAGTATCTACGCCGCGTCTACGCAGGATAGCTATCTCGCTCGTCATCGTATAGTAGTAGTCTAGGGGTATGCTTAATAGTAGGGCATTACCGCTTCTAACACGCTCATAGCTTTCGATCATCCCGGCTAGCTGGTAGAGTTCCCCCGGGTGTAGGTGTGGGCAGCCGAGATAACCCAGTATAGATTCATCCCTACCCGGTTTATACTGGTACTTCTCCAGCATCGATTTCTCAATGGTAACCCTGTCCTCGGCCTCGACTCTATACGTGTTCCTAGGAGTTACGTTTTCGACAACTATTAATCCATGACTCCCCGTAGCGGCTGAAGCTGCGAATAATAGTTTTAAACCATAATAACTGGGGGGTTTCGGGAATTCGAGGATTGGTATATCCTCAATGTTCTCGCCAAGCCATAATCCTATAAGTCCATAATCACCCTCTCCGGGCTCGAAGCCCACCCTGACCCTAACACTAGCTGTCCGATTCTCTATTAATTGTAGGCCTGCATGGTAAGTATAGCCTGTTAATGCTGCTGCAAGCGCTAAAGGCCCCCCTTCCCGGTTTGTCCGGGCGCCATAGTAGCTATTAGCCATTACCACTGCATTGCTCTCACCCCATGCTAGGGCTTCATTTATACTGGGGGGCCTGTAGAGGTAGGGTATACATGTATATGTTGGGTGGAAACCCATTTTCTCCAATGCTTTGTTTATTCGCAGTTGTTTATCCGCTACACTATTATCTATTATCAATGATTCACCGGACAAGTCTATACAGGATGGGTTAACAGTAGTGTATACTTCAGCCCTACCACCAGTATCCGCTAGTTCCTCGAGGAGTTTAAGCCCAGGCTCCCCAATGTTTAAGTATGATATACCGGATACGTGTGCGTGTCTAATCCTTATAAGCTTATCAGCTCCCAGGCTCTCGCCCACGCGTACAATGATCTCTAGAGCACGGGCTTTAGCCGGGCCTTCTTCACCCATTAATATCTTCTCCTGCCTCTTCGTCAAGTACATTTATGGTATCCCCGCCATCCTATACTTATCCCATGGTTCTTCCAGCGGTTTTGTAGCATCAACAACTACTTTATCACCAACCCCATCCCGGCCCCTGGGATCTAGTGTTGAACCCCTAGCATTCCTAATTATATGGATATCCTCCCCTCCCCTAACCCTCGTAGCAATAGCCCACTCGATCATTAATGGATCATCAATATCTATATCATCATCAACAACGACTACGTGTTTAACGCTGGGATGACCAGTTAACACTGCAAACCCGGCGTTAACACCCTCACCACGCCTAGTCTTATGTATCGATACTACGGCATGGAGCCATCCCCCACTCCCACGGGTAAGCCTGACTCCTCGGACTCCAGGGGTTACCCGGCGGATGCTGTCATAAATTAGGGGCTCTCGTGGAAAACCCATTAACAACAAGTGCTCGTCGAGCCCTGCAACAATAGCGTGGATCAAAGGGTTCCTGTAGCGGTTAACATATATCCTCTCAACCCTGAAAACCGGCTCCTCCCTAACCCTGTCGGGTATGCGGAGTATGTCTACGAAGGGGCCCTCCCTAGCCTTCTCCCTAGTAATAACTCCCTCTAATACTATTCCAGCATAAGGCGGTATGGGGATTCCATGGATCGGCGTGTACGCGTAGAGGTTATCGCCTAAAAGCCTGGACGCTATTGAGAACTCGTATACGCCATATGGTGGGCTAGTTGCTGCGGCAATCTCGTATAATGGGTGAAGGCCCAGCAAGACTACTGCGGGTGCATCCAATCCCTCATTATGATATGATTCAACAATCTTTTTCAAATGTCTAGGCACAATCCTCACAGCTGCTTCGGACTCGTTAAGCCTCATCATCCTATGGAAGCTTGCATTGCAAACTTCTCCTATACACGATACTATGATCGATGAAGTCAGATAGTAGCCTCTGTCCTCGCGGTAGTACTTGATGAATGGTATATCGTATAATGTATTATCAACGGGTTTATAGTATTCGTTGAAATCAACTCTTTCAATACCCGCGGGGTTCTCCACTGCCCACAGTATCTTCTCATAGGCTTCAACATCACTGTTTACCCCGAGTAGGTGGTAGAGGTCTTTCCGCTCGACTAGTATGTTTGAATAACAAGTATAAGGTGATCCCTCCACTGTGAAGAAGACAAGCCTACTCCTATTCTCGTATATCCTCCTTGTAGGCTCGTATTCGGTTTTCAACTCTCCTAGTTCAACCGGTTTCTTCAATCCATTACGGATGATATCGTCTAGGTAATCGTTTAAATACAAGGCTATATCCCCAACCCTACTCTAGGAGCTGCTCAGTATAGTTTTCGAGTATTTTGATATTAGAAAACTTGATGTAAACGGGCTCGATATTCGTGTATTTTGTCTTCACAATTAACTCCCTCCTTTCATAATTTACAGATTCGAGGAGTGCAGGGTAATCGTTGCCCTCCCGATCAGTTATTGCTATGTAGAGGTCTTTCTCGAATCCCCCATAATAATACCTTACCTTATCTATCCCAAGTACTTTCTTTAAGGCATCGATCCTTGTTATCCTTCCAGGTTCTCCGAGTACTAGGTATAGCGTGTCATGGATCTTTGATGCATAAACTGTTTTCACACCCGTTAACTCGTTCACTACTGAGAGTTCGACGTTTTTTCCAGTGAAGATTGGGGTTCCGGATATTACTACTTTATCCATGGGTATTTTCACAGTTTTAGCTTCGGCTAGGTATTCCCTGTACTTGTCTGATCTAAGCATTCTCCTCTCTTCCCTACTCCTAGTCCTCCTGTTAACCGGTGCTCTTGCCTCGTATACTCTTACCCCGATCAACCTGTAACGGCTGAATAATCCATGATTTCTCTCGCCCAATACTACTATGGTGTCCGGTTTTATCTCCTCGATCATCTGGGACTTATAGATTACAGCGTAGACGTCAGAGATCCATCCATCGGTATCAATTATCACCGGCCGCCTATTATCCCTAACAGCTTTCTCCACCAGCTCGGAGACTTTATGTATTACACGGTACTTGACGTTCTGAGGCTTTATATCCCCTATAAACTTCATTGCTACGGGTTTAAGCTCCCTCATCCATGTAACTTGTTTATCCGGGTAGGCTAGGCTTATGAATCCAGGTGGTCCTATATCTGCCTGTCCCATATCTGCATCGATTAGTGCTGGTTTTAAACCGTTTTCTAATGCTTTATTTGCTAGTAGTATTGAGAAACTAGATTTTCCCTCATCAACTCCTCCGAGTACTATTACCTTCTCAGTGTTTGGAGTCGAAGTTATGTTTCCAGCTATTTGAGCCCAGTCATTGTATGGGTCTCCTGGTTCGACTGATTGTATGCTTGCGTTTTCTCCAAGTATTACTTCTAGGTCTGAATCGTTGAGTGCTATTACTATGTAGCTTTTAAGCTTATGTATTATTAGCCTCTCCCCGCTGCCCAGTTTTTTACCTAGGACTTCTAATTGTCCCTTCTTAACAGTGATAGATGCTGGGCCGAATACCTTGATCCTCTCCCCCTGTCCCAGTTTTAGAATAGCCATGTTGAAGCTACACCTCTCTAACCTCAACTCCTCTACGCACAGCTATTCGGAGGGCCGCGTATGCGTCTTTATTACGGTAGGGTTTTAGTATTTGGTAGTACTCGTCGAATAGGTAACTATTGTTTCCACGGCTTTTCGGAGTTGTCTCTTTTTCATCTACGAGTTCGACTAGTATATTTCCTAGTGTTTCAGCTAATTCCACGGCTAGGCTTGCCCCGTCATGCCCCATACCTATTCTTACGAGCTTTCTGATTGATGGGTAGCATTCTAGCTCGCTCATGATTGTCTCGGCTAGTTTATCCCTCCCAGTTCTCCCATGTTTTAGTACTAGGCCGTCTCCTAGTACTAGATAGTATGGTTTTGGACCGGGATCTATCCCTATCGTTAACGTGTTATATTTTTCCTTATTCATTGATGCTAGGACTGCTTCTTCTAGTCCTCTGCAAGTCGTCTCTGGATCGTAGTGTATTTCTACGTCTCTCCTCGTCTTACCGACTTCTACTACGAAGTATTCATAGTCCGTGTATAGGATGCTGTAGGGCGGTATCTGTCCCGGTGTATAATAGTGTTTATAGGGTATGCCTCTATTATTTAGAGTATTCATTACATGTATAAACCATCTAGGCTCATAGATCGCTAGTACTAGGGGCCTCTTAGTAGCAGGCACTGAATCCTTACCTCTAC